>CAIYKK010000070.1 GCA_903926695.1 uncultured Burkholderiales bacterium | reverse complement strand
GCTTACCTGCGTAAGTCCCGCGAGTATCTGGAAGAGGCCAATCTGGCGCGGGTAGAGCACCAGGCCGCTGCCGAGCATCACGCCGCGCTGGCCAAGATGTACACCGATCGCATCGCCCGCATTGAGGCTGAAATCCAGTACGCCTTGCGGCCTTCGTCCCAGATGGACCGTCAGCCAGCGGTCGAGGATGCCAACGCCTCCAGCCGCAGCCTGTCGTGGTTTACGCCACGCGGCCCGCGTGGGCTGGAGCCGAAGGCCGCGCCCGTCAGCGGGCCGGTCAACAGTTTGTGAACGGTTTGTGAATTGCCGGTGACTGCCCATCCGCAGCCAGCCGTTAGCCATCCACCGGCCCGCTAGTGTCATGTCAAGCGTCTAAAAGACTACTGACACCAGTCAGCGGCGGTTTCAATTGCCAGCGGGGGCGCCTGCGCCAGCCGTGCTGGTAGCGTTATCGCCCTGCAGTTCGCCGCCCAGCGCTTCGAGCAGATCTGGAATCAAGGCTGACAGCTCGCCGGTCACGATGGCCGCATCGGCGTCAAAACCATCGTCGTCCTTGCCTTTGTCTTGCTGGCCGTCGAGCACCACGTCGAGCAGTTTGATTTTTTTCACCTGCGCCATGTCGGTCAGCGTGAACGACACCCGCTCGTTCCACGTCATGGCGAGCTGCGTCGGCAGTTTTCCGGCGGCAATGTGCTGGGCCACTTCGTCGATTTCCAGCGTGTGGCGCGAATAGCGCACGGTCGATTTCTGGTCATCGGGCGTTTTGAGTTCGCAGTCGCGGTCCACGGTGAAGCTGACCGGCGCTTCGCGGCTGGACAGCCAGTGCGCCATCGCCGCGCCTGCGGACATTTGCGTCTGCACGGGCCGCGCCATCAGGCCGGGGCGCGAGCCGGGCACGGCGCCCAGCGCTTCAATCAGCTGGCTCACCACCCTGTCGGCGCCGCTCAAGCTGCCCGAATCGACGACCAGAAATTTATTGACCGGGTCGATCCACAGCGCCGTTGAAGAGCGTTTGGTGAAGGCGCGGGGCAGCAGCGTCTGGATGGCTTCTTCCTTGAACTCTTTTTTGACCTTGGAACTGGCGCGCTCGCGGCCGGTTTCCTGCTTGTATTTTTCAACCATCGCATCGACCGCGTCCTTGACTGCGGAGGCGGGTAGCGGGCGGCGCTCAACGCACAGGCGCAGGATGACGCTGGAGCCCACGGCTTCGGCCAGCACGTCGCTTTTGTTGCCGCGAGGGGCAATCCAGCCGCTGGATTCGGCTTGCGTGGCACCGCAGGGCAGGAACTCGGCCGACCGCAGCGCTTCTTCCAGCGCCTCCAGAGGCGGCAGGGAAAAATCGCTGGCAATGCGGAAAAAAGACGCGGATTTGAACATGGCAATGCGGGGCGGATAAAGCCCGGTGAAATGGCGGGGAACGCCGAAAAAAGGAGAGAAGGGCGCGTGGAATGGGCTGAAAAGCCCGGCGCGGCGGTTCAGCCGATGTCGATCACATGGACGCCAAAACTGCCCTTGCGCCGGTCTTCAAAATAACGCTCCACCGTTTCTTTGACCGTTCGGAAGGCGATTTCGTCCCACGGAATTTCTGCTTCGGTGAACAGGCGCGCTTCCATCGTTTCGTGACCGGGGTTGAACTCGGCGCTGAGCAGCCGGGCGCGGTAGTAAAGATGCACCTGTCCGACGCTCGCGACGTTCATCACCGAAAACAGGCCTTGCAGTTCAAACTGCGCGCCCGCTTCTTCTTCGGTTTCCCGGGCGGCGCCTTGGGCGGTGGTTTCGCCCAGCTCCATGAAGCCCGCTGGCAGCGTCCACTTGCCCCGGCGCGGCTCGATGTTGCGTTTGCACAGCAAGACCTGCGCGCCGTCTTCGCCCCAAGATGGCACGGTGCCGACGACGTTGAGCGGGTTTTCGTAATGCACCGTGTGGCAGGCGGTGCAGACGGCGCGCTCTTTGGTGTCGCCATCATCGGGCAGGCGGTAGGCTACGGCGCAGCCGCAGAGGCGGCAGTATTTGAGAGGTAAGCGATGCATCAAATAAGTGTAGCGCTTCAGGCTCCGATCACTTTGGTGTGCTTGTCGATCAGGTTGCGGGCGTTCTGCACCAGCTTGTAGCCGTCATGGCCTTGTTTGCGCATTTCCTCCGACCACTCGACCTCGACCAGGCGCGACATGCGGCGAAATTCTTGCGCTTCTTCCAGGCCCATCGTGAAGATGGTGTTGCCCCGGTCGCTCGCGGCTTTGCGCCCTGCTGGATCGTTGCCTTGCTGGATTTTGCCCAGCCAGGCGGAGGTGGCCAGCCCTGAGTTGTTGTCGATGACTTTTTTAAGATCGGGCGCTAAGGCGTTGTACTTGGCCTTGTTCATGGCCAGGAGCAGCGTGGTGGTGTAGAGCGCGCCGCCCGCCGGGGCAAATTCGGCGCTGTATTTGGTCAGCTCTGGCACCCGAACCGACGGTGCCACTTCCCACGGGATGACGCAGCCGTTGATGGTGCCTTTGATCAGCGCGTCGGTGATTTCCGGCAGCGGCATGCTGACCGGCGTGGCACCCAAAAAGCTCATCATTTTGGCAACCTGCCGGTTGGGTGCGCGCATTTTGAGGCCTTTCATGTCGGCCACGGACTTGACGGGCTTGTCTGCGGTGTGAATCACGCCGGGGCCATGCACCTGCAGCGCCAGCATTTGCACGTCCTTGAATTCGTCCGGCGCCATCGTTTGCACGTAATCCCAGCAGGCGCGGGACGTGGCCTCGGCGTTGCTCATCATGAAGGGCAGCTCAAACACTTCGATGCGCGCAAAGCGCCCTGGGGTGTAACCCGGCACGGTCCAGATCACATCGACGGTGCCGTCACGCACCTGGTCGTACAACTGCGCGGGCCTGCCGCCCAGCTGCATGGCCGGATACCCCTCGAACCGGATGCGCCCGCCGGACTCTTTTTCAATCTTGTCCATCCAAGGCTTGTGCATGGTCAGCCAGTTTTGCGACTGGGGCGAGACAAAGGTGTGAAATTTGAGAGTCACGCTCTGCTGGGCAAAACCGGCCAGGGCTGGTATGCCAAGCGCGGCGGCTGCGCCAGTTTTGAGAAGGGTTCGTCGCTGAATCATGGGGTTTTCCTGGAACGCAGATGGGGGCTGATTTTTAACAGAACCGCCCCCGCTTGAAAATCCGCAATTGCCCTTGCACGCGCCGCGCCCGGTTGCAGCTTTGCTGCCGTCAGGCCGATTTGGCCAGCAGGTTGAAATGCTCGACGCTGGGCGGCGCGGCAAAAAATGGCCCGACAATGCCGCGCCACTCGGCAAAAGCCGGGGACTCGCGGAAATCGACCGTGTGGTTTTCCAGCGTTTCCCAGAATATCTGCAGAATATAACGCTCGGGGTTTTCAATGCCTTTGTTGACCTTGTAGCCTTGAAAACCTTTGGCTTTGGCGATGACAGTGCGGACGCCGCGCTCAATGGCTTCGTCAAAAGCGGCCTGCTGGCCGGGCTGAATGCGGATATCGGCGAGTTCGAGGATCATGGAATTCCTTGGGTTTGAGAGAGTGCGTATAAAGTCAGCCAGCCAAAAGGCATGAGGGCTTTGGATTGTTGAGCGGCGTGGCGCTGTATTTTAAGCCATCGTGTGCAGCGGAATATGAATTAATATTATTGAAGTTTTCTTAATCGGTTAATCGAAGTTTTTATATCGACAAAAATTTCCGAAGATTTTTCTAAAGATTGTAAGTGCGTCAGTAATATGTTTCGCGTATCTGCTGGCACATCGGAAATGACAATATTTCCATCTTCCTTTAAAAGGAAAACAAGCGATTGGGTTGATTGTGGCGATTTGTATGCCAGGAGTAAATTGGTGAATTCAATTGAATCTGAAGGTCGGGATAGTATGTTCTTCCAAATCGAGTGATAGAGTTGTAATGCCATTTCGGGGTTGGATGAGGATGTTGCGTGTATTGTCGATATTAAAGATTTAATTTCATTTGTGGTGGCGTGTGGGAAATACAAATCTATCGCGAAGCTGATCAGATAGCTTTCTTGACTATTTTCAGGAATTGTTTTTATTTGATCCAGTAAAAGTGATTTGACATACACAAGGCTGTTGTTGTATTGCTGCGCTTCTTGATTGCCAAGAGTTTTTGAATCTATTTTTAGAATGCTGTCGGTTATTTCCAATAGATCATGAAGAATTTCAAAATTTTGACTGTCTGCTGACAATGTTTGATAAGTTGTGCGAAGTTCCTTTGCTATCTGAAATGGATTATTTCCGGTCAAGTAATCTTGAATTATGGATCGAAAAGCATTGTCTTTTTGGGGCCACTCGATATTGATAAATGCCTCCCATAAAATCCTGTTCTTTTCCTCTTTTGTCAAAGAATTATTGTTAATGATTTCAGTTGATATGTTGCGGCTGAAATTTTGTAGAGCCTCTCTCACTTCTGGTGGGTTTGCTCCTATAATTGAATAGACTTTCCCCTGTGAAAATGGAAAGTCACGAAGCCATTTTTTTATTTTTGATACATAGGCTACCACATTTTCTTTATTGATGTGAGGGTCAATGATTTTGAGTGCGTTAAATTTTTCATTATTTATGAATTTTTCAAAGTAGTTGAGCGTCAAAGCGGTCAGCCCTGAAGTAATGGCGAACAATAAAATGTATTTTGTGATTTTGTTCATAACAACTTTTATAAAATTTGATGCGGGCAAGGCCAATCAATGGAAATATCCGGTGGAATAGTAGATATACCAGTCTTCTCGTTAGCGAATAACCTTCGCCCGGCGCTTGGGCTTGGCTTTTTCAGCGGGCAGCAGGCTGGTGTAGCGCTGGTACAGCTCGAACAGATAGGCCACGCGCTCGGCGTCGTTTTGGTAGCCCTTTTTGCCACCGCCCAGCTCGTAGGCTTTGTCCACCGCCGCGTCGAGTTTTTGGTGCGCCTTGACCAGCGCGGGCGGCATCGTCAGCGGGTCGTACAGGTCGGCCAGCGAGGTGCCGGGGAATTGGGCGCGGGCGTCAAGCACGGCCTGCGCGGCGGTTTCGATGGCCGCTTGCGTTTTTTTGGCCGGGGTTGAAGCCGGGACGGATGGCAAGTCGGGCCAGGGAAAGTTGTTATAGACGATATGAATGGAGTACTGAAAGTCGCTTTTGAGTTTGCCGCAGGTGTGGCGTGTCCAAGCAACGTGCATCGCTGATTGAAGAATGCCAAATTGCCACAGCGTGGGGTTTGGCAAAAGCCGCAGCTTGTTGCTCGCCAGCGTTTCAGGTGCCAAAAATCCAAGTGGAATGTAGCGTCTGCGCTCCGAGGAAACTTCTGGAATCACCAAATAGGTTTGCGTGGGCATATTCTCAACATGAAACCGTGTTGGCGTGAGGGCTAGCTTTTGCGTTGGCAAACTCTTGCTCGCAAGGCGCGATTTTTTCACAGCCTGCACCCGTTTCATGGCTTCAGGCATGGCGCGCAGTTCAATCGGCGAACAATCGCCCAGCCAGAGGCACCAGCGTTCATAACCATTTAAAAATTCGTCAGCGCCCAGCCAGCGGCGAAACCATTTTTTACTCGCTGGCTCCAGTGCAATAAAGGCTTGCTTTTCGTCGGTCGTGAACAGGTAGTTGCCATCGTCAATGGGTTTATTACCAATGCGAATTTCGGGCACGCTGCAAATCGGCATGGAACGGCGTAGTAGAACCACATCGGGCGCATTCACCAAATAGGGATTGATGTTTTGTGCCGGGACGGGCTGTGCTTTTCCTTTGCCGTCTTCGTAGTCGTAAATCACCTTGCCGGGCTGATCGTCCAGGCCAAAGCCAATAATCACGCAATGGACAGCGGCTTTGCCCCGCGCTTCGTTGTTCCAACTGAACGTGCGATGGGCAAAGTGAATGTGAATGCCTTGTGCCAGCAGCCAGTCCCACAATACGCCGACCTGTTCGCCTTGGGTGATGCTGTTGGTGGAAACGAAGGCGCTTTGAATGTGCGCCGGTTCCATTCCACCTTCACCTTTGGTATAGCGCGCTGCCTTGACGTACCACGCCGCGACGAAATCCAGCAGCCCCGCATTGCCGATACCAGCAAACACGGCGCGGGTATCTTCACGCTGTGCTGCGTCCATGAACTTGGCACCGACGAACGGCGGATTCCCCAGCACAAAACTGCAGCGATCAGCTGGCAGCACTTCATTCCAGTCCAGCCGTAGCGCATTGCCCTGCACGACGTGCGGCGAAGTCGTCAGCGGAATGCGCGCAAAGTACAGGCCGAATTCTTCGCTGACGCGCAAATTCATCTGGTGATCGACCAGCCACAGCGCCACCTGCGCAATCTGCGCCGGAAACTCCTCAATCTCGATGCCGTAAAACTGATCGACGTTGATGCCAATCAGCTGCTGCACATCGACGCTGAGCTGGCCGGTCTGGTGCGCGGCGCGCAGCACGTCCAATTCCAGCAGGCGCAGCTCGCGGTAGCTGATCACTAAAAAATTGCCGCAGCCGCAGGCCGGATCAAAAAACGTCAGCCGCCGCAGCTTCTGGTGAAATTCGGCGAGCCGGTTTTTGTTGCTTTTGACCCGCGCAAACTCGGCCCACAGCGCATCCAGAAACAGCAGCTTGATCAGCTTGAGGATGTTTTCCTCGCTGGTGTAATGCGCGCCCAGGTTGCGCCGCGCCTGGCCGTCCATGATGCTCTGAAACAAGCTGCCGAAAATGGCGGGGCTGATCGCCGACCAGTCCAGCGCGCAGGCGTCGAGCAGCGCCTCGCGCATGGCGGCGTTGAAATCGGCCATCGGCAGCAGTTCTTCAAACAGCTTGCCGTTGACGTAGGGAAAGGCGGCGACCTGTTCATCCAGCGCTTTACTTCGCCGGACTTCGGGCGTGTTCAGCGTCTGAAACAGCTGGCCCAGTCGTGCGCCCAAGTCCGAGCCATCGACGGCGGTGCGCTCTTCGATAAAGGTGCGAAACGCCTGCGCGGGTTGAAAAATACCGGTGTCGTCGGCAAACAGGCAAAACAGCAGCCGCACCAGCAGCACTTCAAGCGGATGGGCGGTGTAGCCGCTGGCCTTGAGCGCGTCGTGCAGCCGCCCCATGCGCTCGGCGGCGCGGATGTTGACGGGGTCTTGCGGCTTGATTTCCAGCGTTTTGTAGCCCGCGAGAAAGCCGAACACTTTGATGTGCTTGTGCAGGTCTTGCAGCGCAAATTCAATCGTCTCGCCGGTGACGAGCTTATGCACCCGAAAGCGCGCAAAGTCGCAAACGATGACAAGCTGGGGCAAATCGCGCTCGGCAATGCCCGGAAAATAAGCCAGCGCCTGCGCCAGCGCGGCGTCCAGATTTTTGCCGCGAGATTTTTGTTCGACCAGCAGCATGCCGGGCCAGAACAGATCGACAAAGCCGTCGGTTCTGGCCTTCGCGCCGGGCAGCTTTTTGACGGCGTGTTCAAACGTGGCGACGCGCTTGTCGGTGATGCCGAAAATCTCGAAAAAATCAAGCCAGAACGGTTTGCCCTGGCTGTCTTCGCTGGCGGCGTCGGCCCAGGTGCGGCTGAAGGTCAGGGCGCGTGATTCGATGTCGTTCCAGCTGAGGGGCATGAGGGCTTTGGGTTGTTAGCGGCGTGGCGCTGTACTTTAAGCCATCGTATGCAGTGGAATGTCTTTTTCTGCGGCCAGCTGGTCGAGTTCGGCGCGGGTGCGCGTGAGCAAAAAGTCGGCGATGGCTTGGCGCGTGGCGGGCTTGAGCATGGTGCCGATGTCGCTGGCGGGCAGGCCGATTTCAGCGCACAGGGCGGCGGCAAAATGCGGCTCCAGCGCGGCAATGGCGACGCGCCCGTCTTTGCACGGCTGCACCTGATAACCCGCGTGCGCGCCGCCGACCCAGCCGTCGGGCAGCGTCAGCCCCCATTGCCGGGGCAGCGCCAGATAGTCCGTGGCGTTGGACAGCGCGATTTCCAGAAACACGCCTTTGCCTTTGAGGCGCTGGTTCAGCGTGGCTTGAAGGATGGCTTCGGTGGTCATCAGCGAGCCGCCCATGTCGGCGTAGAGCGTGGCGGGCAGCGTCAGGCCGGGAACGAGGCCGCTGTCGGCCTGATAGGTTAAATCGTGGCCCGGCTCGTCAGCGCGTGCGCCGGGGCTGCCAAAAATGGCGATTTGCGACAGCGCCGGATACAGGCGGTGCAGCTTTTTCCAGTTCAGGCCGAGCTTTTCATTGGCCGATGGCCGAAACGAGGTGATGAGCACATCGGCCTTGGCCAGTTCGCGGTGCAGGATTTTTTGACCTGTATCGGTTTTCAGGTCGGCCTTGAGCAGCTGGATGCCTTGGTGCAGATGGTCGTAAGCGGCCTGGCTGTAATGCGCCATCGGGTCGCCATTGGGCGGCTCCAGCTTAAGGCATTTCGCGCCCATCTGAAGGCAGCGCATGAGCGCCGCCGGGCCGGGCAGGTTGAGCGCCAGGCTCAGAATACGAACGCCCTTGAGGGGTTGGAGAGGTTTGGCGGTGGTGCGTGTCATGGCGGATGGAGTTGGCAGGGCTTGGCGCTGAACGGCCAGCCGCTGCGGGGCTGAAGAAAAGTCTCAGTCCAATTTACCGCAAAAGCGTTTCGTTCCCAGCGAAAAATCATCGGTGAAAGCCCGCGCCTTGCTGCCGTTCAAGGCGCTCGACACCCGGCGCTTTGACGGCGGACGCGTCGCCCGTATCAAGGCGTTAGCATCACGCCTTTGTTTCAAGGAGCCGACCATGCCCCATCGCCGCAGCGAACCCGAATCCTCGGTGGCCCTTTATTGGGATTTTGAAAACCTGCACGCCAGCCTGTGCGAAGCGCGCCAGGAGGGCGCTTACAGCAAGCAGGACAACCGTTTCAAGGTGCAGGAGCCGCTGGTCGATGTGCAGGCCGTCGTCGAACTGGCTGCTTCGTTCGGCCCGATTGCGATCAACCGCGCTTATTGCAACTGGCAGTATTTCAGCCGCTACCGCGATGCGCTGCTGCAAAGTGCGGTCGAACTGATCCAGCTGTTTCCGCCCGGTGGCTCGGCCAAGAACGGCGCCGACATCCGGCTGTGTCTGGACGCGATGGAAGACATGGGCCGTTTTGCGCACATCGGCACCGTCATCATCGTGGGCGGCGACAGCGACTTTATGGCGCTGTCGCAAAAGGTCAAGGCCGCTGGCCGCCGTCTGGTCGGTATCGGCGC
>CAIYKK010000069.1 GCA_903926695.1 uncultured Burkholderiales bacterium | reverse complement strand
CTTTTTTTGCCGCGCGGATGGCAAATCACGCGCTGGCCCGATTCGGTTTCGACCAGCACATGGCGGCCAAAACCGGCCACGACCAAGCCCGCTTGTGTTCCCGCCACTGGCGCGGCGCTGGGGCGTCCGTTGCGCGCTGGCCGGCTCATGCCAGCAGCGCGTCAACGTGGGACGCGCAAAAAAAGTCGGTCATTGAAATGCCCTGAACATCGTGGGTGCTCCAGCGCACGGTGCAGCGGCTGTAAGCCACCGCCAGATCGGGGTGATGGTCTTGCGCGTGGGCGATAAAAGCCAGCGCATTCACAAAACTGATGGTTTCATAGTAGTTTTTAAAACTGAAAGTTTTTTCCAGCGCGCCGTTGGTCAGTTGCCAGCCCGGCGCTTGTGCGGCATTGAGCTGCGCCAGCTGCGCGGCCAGTTCCGTGGCGCTCAAGACCAGTCGGTTGGGGTGAGTCGTGCGGCTCATGCGGCGCTTTCAACAACAGAAGGGATCATGCGTCCCAGTCGCTCGGAAGCGGGCGGGTGCGAGTAGTAAAACTTGACAAACATCGGGTCCGGCGTGAGCGTGCTGGCGTTGTCCTGGTAGAGCTTGAGCAGCGCGCTTTGCAGGTCGCGGCCATCGGTTTGCGAGATGGCGTAGGCGTCGGCCTCGAACTCGTGCTGGCACGAGAGCTGCGCCATCAGCGGCGAGATAAAAAAGGTCAACAGCGGCACACCCAGCATGAACAGCAGCAGCGCCAGGGCGGCGTCGTTGGTTAAATTCGGGCGCACGCCCAGCCCGGTGTAAAACCACACCTGCGACGACAGCCAGCCCAGCAGCGCAAAGCCGACGAGGCTCATCGTGAACATCATCACGATGCGTTTGATGATGTGTTTGTGTTTGAAATGCCCAAGTTCGTGGGCCAGCACCGCATCGACCTCGGCGGGGCTGAGCTGCTTGAGCAGCGTGTCATAAAACACCACACGTTTGGCCGCGCCAAAACCCGTGAAATAAGCGTTGGCGTGCGCCGAGCGTTTGCTGCCGTCCATCACGAACAAGCCTTTGGCGGAAAAGCCGCAGCGTTGCATCAGCGCGGTGACGCGGGCCTTGAGCGCCTCGTCGTCCAGCGGCTTGAATTTGTTAAACAGCGGCGCAATCACTGTGGGAAATAGCACCAGCACCAGCAGGTTAAATGCCATCCACACGCCCCAGGTCCACAGCCACCACAGATGGCCCGCGCTGCCCATGAGCCACAAAATCAGCGCCATGACGGGCAGGCCGACGATGATGCCGACCAGCGTGGACTTCACCAAGTCGCCCAGCCAGAGCTTCAAAGTCATCTTGTTGAAGCCAAAACGCTCTTCAATTTTGAAGGTGCTGTAAAGCGTGAACGGCAGGTCCAGCAGCCCGCCAATCAGGCCAAAAGCGCCCAGCAGCGCGAGTTGCGGCACCAGCGCGCCGTAAGCGGCGAGGCCGGAGTCCATGATGGCCCGGTTCAGCGTGTCCAGGCCGCCCAGCAGCGTCCAGCCCACCAGCACGGCGGCGGAAAACGCCATTTCCAGCAGGCCAAAGCGCGCCTTGGCGATGGTGTAATCGGCGGCCTTCTGGTGCGCCTCCAGCGAGATTGTGGCCGCAAACGCCGCTGGCACGGCACGGCGGTGCAGCGCCACATGGCGGATTTGCCGCGAGGCCAGATAAAAGCGCGTCAGCAGCCCGAGAACGAGCAAGGCGGAGAACAGCCCGGTAAAAACAAGTGATGAGTCGGTCATACGGCCAAGTTTAGGCTATCGGCGAGAATCGCCCGATGCCTGAAATTGAACACCTTCTCAAAAAATCGGACCAGAACCTCGTCTGGCTGGACTGCGAAATGACCGGCCTCGACCCGGAAAAAGAGCGCGTGATTGAAATTGCCGTCGTCGTGACTGGCCCGCAACTCACGCCGCGCATCGAAGGCCCGGTGCTGGCCATCCACCAGTCCGACGAATTGCTCGACAAGATGGACAAATGGAACAAGGGCACGCACGGGCGCAGCGGCCTGATCGACAAGGTCAAGGCCAGCACCGTGACCGAAGAAGACGCGCAGGCGCAGCTGCTGGCTTTTTTGGCCCAGTACGTCCCCAAAGGCAAGGCACCCATGTGCGGCAATACCATCGGCCAGGACCGGCGCTT
>CAIYKK010000068.1 GCA_903926695.1 uncultured Burkholderiales bacterium | reverse complement strand
CGCTGCACACCAACGCTTTCGACGAAGCCATCACCACGCCGACCGAAGACAGCGTGCGCCGGGCGATGGCGATTCAGCTCATCATCAACCGCGAATGGGGCCTGGCGAAGAACGAAAACCCGTCACAGGGCGCGTTCATCATCGAAGAACTCACCGAGCTGGTCGAAGAAGCCGTGCTGGCCGAGTTCCAGAACATTGCCGACCGGGGCGGAGTGCTCGGCGCAATGGAAACCGGCTACCAGCGCGGGCGCATTCAGGACGAGTCCATGCACTACGAGATGCTGAAACACACCGGCGAGCTGCCGATCATCGGCGTGAACACCTTCCGTAACCCGCACGGCGACGCGGTGCATGACAAGCTGGAACTAGCCCGCTCGACGGACGAGGAAAAGCAGTCGCAGCTGAAGCGGCTGGCGGACTTCCACACCCGCCATGCGGAGGCCGCCCCGGCGCAGCTGAAGCGCCTGCAGCAGGCGGTGATTGAAAACAAAAACGTGTTCGAGGTGCTGATGGACGCGGTGCGCGTGTGCTCGCTGGGGCAGATTACCAACGCCCTGTTTGAAGTGGGCGGGCAGTATCGGCGGAATATGTAACGCCAAGCGGGGCGGCTTCAAACCTGACGCTGCCCCCGCATCCGCTGAGATCGGGCTTCTTCCTTTTCTGCAAAGGCCAATGCCACTTGGGCAAGAACCACGCAAAAAGGGGAAAGTTGCCCCTTTCCATCAGGTCGCATGACTTCTTGGGCAAAACGGCGCGCCTCGGCCGCGCTCTTGAGTTTGCGAGCCGTGCGCGTAGTGCGCCTGCTCAAGGCCAATCCATTGGCTTCAATGGCACTTCGGCGAAACTCAATCAGCGTTTTATGGTTCAACTTGACCGTCTCGATGGTTTGATGTGCTGCAGCATCCCCAGCTATCGCGCCAACTTCCCCTTTGTCCTCGAATAAAAACCGCTGCTCGCAGCCCTGTGCGTGTGGCGTTACAAAATCAACATTCAGCATGACTGGTGTCCCGGCCTTGATGGCTGCACCATAACCATGCGAAACATCTCCACCATCGCAGGGAAAACAAGCTGCCATATTGCCATAATCAATATCTTTGTCAGGCGCTGCATTTTGCGGCTCTACATGCTCAATATGGCAGTCTTCAAGACTTTTGAGCCGGACCAAGGTGTAGGCACACAGAAAACCTTGCTCGTTTAAAAGCGCCTCTTTGATCTTATCCTTAACCGCAGTTAAGAGGTAGGCATAACGCAGGTTCTGCGGTGTCGCTCTTCCATCTCGTTTCCATTGACCCAACTCCACAGGTTCACCCCGTTTAACAATTGAACGCATGCGCTTCACGCCTCCGGGGAATCATTAAATCGCGTGTAACGTTCAATCAATGCCTGCGCTTCCACAAGATCAGGATGTTCTCCCAACTCACTCCGCAACGCATCCACCGCCTGCTGGGCCTCTTCAAAACGCGCCGCGTCAATATCCATGAAAACGGCATCGAGCTTGGCCGCTATTTCTGGATCACGATCCTCGCTGCCCATGATGTGACGCAGCACCCAGTTGGAATCCATTCCAAAACTTTGTACAGGGTGAGAAGATGGGAGTCCTAAAATAATAATTTCATCCGCCTTGACTTGCCCAATCAACTGCGGTGAATGCGTTGTGCAGATAAACTGGATTTTTGGAAAAGTTTGCCTCAACTGTTGAATAATACGGCGCTGCCATTTTGGATGAAGATGCAGGTCAAGCTCATCAATCAATACAACACCAGCAGTTTTTGCGCTGGCATCCCCACCAAGATGAGGATTCAGCAATGCAGCTCTACGGGCAATATCACAGAACAGCCCTAACATGATGCGCTGCCCATCACTCAAATGTTCAAATGGAATGGCGTGACCATCAGAAAATTCAACAATTACTCGACCTTCATCAAAGTCAAAACGCAAATCAGAGCAGCCCTCTAAAGCTGCTTTTGCTGCACTTTTTATGGAAAGAAGTATGGGTGTGTCAATTTTTTGCTGCAAAGATGCCAACTCATGTTTCAACAGCCATTGCCCCAAAGACTTATGGTCAGCACCCGTATGAAAACAGTCAAGATACGGATCAAAACGGGAATACTTCAATACTGCCGATTCTTCTGCTTTAATTTCACCTTTAGGCAACCATAAACGATCACATTCATAAAAAGCAATAATTGGCAACTCGAAATTCTTACCTTTTTCAATATAATTTAAAATATCACTTCCAAGATTATCAAAATTCAATTGATAAAAATTTCCATTCCCGTAATTTATCCTTCCTGATGTGAATGTTTCGACAGCCTCTTCTTTTCTATCCCTGGTCCATATGGCATACCCATTTTTTTTCCAGCCAAACCGATCAACAATAGCTGCCTGACCTTGCGCTTCGATTTGAACCGTTTTAGATTTATCAAATCGTTTGTTTTTCTGTATTTCTCTAATTTCGCCGTCAGCTATAAATCGATGATTTTTAGCATCTTTTATATATGCATGCGCCCAACCACCTAATGCAACTGCAACAGCACGAAGCAATGAAGTTTTTCCGCTACCATTAACACCAACCACCAAATTAAATGAAGGATGAAATTTAAATTCATCCTTTACAAATAATTTGAAATTTGAAATAGAAATCTGATTTATTTTCATAATCAGCTCTTAGTGCTGGAACTTGTTCAACATGATTTGTGTTTTAGCATGGGCGCAGCTACCCAACACTAAAAAGTTGTACTTAGTCAAAAAACATGTAAAAACTTGAAAATTTCTCATGTGGTGGATTTTCCCATCACTTTGAGCAAGTTGAATCCTTTGGCTTTGACGCCAGACAAGATAGATCACCCGTGCGCCGTTTCAGACGGGCATGCCGCCTGCCGCCATCGGCACCCAGCCCGCCCGCCATCGCCTAGAATTTCCATTTTTGTAACAAGGTGAATACCATGGCAATGCGAATTCCGGTGGCGCTGGCCACAGTGCTGGTTTCGATGGTGATGGCTTTTCCGGCCCTGGGCCAGCCTGTCAAGGACGCGGCGCCTGCCGAGGTGGACTTGGCCGCACGGGTCAAAGCGATTCAGGCCAATCCGCGCCAGTTTGACGCCTTTTACAAGATCGGCGCCAAGAGTGCGGCCGTCTGCGCCAACTGTCATGGCGACAACGGCAACAGCACCAACCCCGACATTCCCAACCTGGCCGGACAAAACCCGGCTTACCTGCTCGAACAGATGCGCCAGTTCATCAGCGACGAGCGCCGCAACGAGTTCATGCAGGGTCTGATGAAGGCGCTCAAGCCCGAGGAAAAGGTCAGCATCGTGGTTTTTTATTCACGCCAGGATATCCAGCATAAGCCCGCGACCAATGAAGCGCTGGCGGCCAAAGGCCAGGAGTACTACGCCAAAAACTGCCTGAGCTGCCACGGCGAGCAGGGGCGTGGCAATGAAAAAATGCCGCAGGTCGCCGGGCAGCAGCCTAATTACCTGAGCGTGGCGCTCAAACGCTACCGCAGCGGCTCCATCGTGCGCAAAGATACGCAGATGAGCGTTGTCACCCAGCCGATGACGGACGCCGATATTGCCACAGTCGTGACCTACATCTCGGCCATGAAATAAGCGCGCTGCCTCAGATCAGTGACGGTTGGCCCCAAAAAAGAAACCCGAAGCGCCCAGGCGGATCGCGCCTGCGAGGCTTCGGGTTTCCTTCTGGACGGAGCGGTAAAAAGCTCCGGCCAATTTGCGGCTTAGCCCTGGTGAGGACGCTTGCCGGGGTTCTTTTTGCTGCGGGTGTGCGAGCCGCGCTCCAGGCTGATCTTCTGGCCGTGGCCAGTGGTGATGGTGTAACCCTTGGGGGAAACAGGCTTGGGGGCGCAGATGTCGGCTTCGACTCTGATTTTTTTGGACATGGAAGGCTCCGGGTTAAAAATGGCTGAACTTATGATTTTAAGCCACAGCGGACCCGCCGCCCAGGATGCTGGCCTGCGCTGGTCCGCCTGCTGCAGCGCTTACCATTCGAGGGTGCCCTTCTTTACACACTGTTGACTGTCTTTTTAGAAGATTGGTTCGTTGTCTGAAGCAGTCCGTCCCCCTTTTTTTGCCCGTGCGTCCCGTCACCTTTTTTCCTGAGAGGAGTCCATCCGCCATGTTTTCCCCGTCCGTCCCTTCAACCCGTCCGACTGACCGGCCCGCCGCCCGGCGACTGCCGGCCAGCGTGCCGGCGCTGCTCATCATGCTGGCCGCGCTGCACACCACCGCCTGCGCCCAGGTCGGCTATCCGCCCCAGCCGCCCCAGTCGCCGCAGGCCGCCGTGACGGCGGACCCGCCGGGCCGCGTCGCCTGGCTGGGCCTGGCCGAAGGCACAGTGAGCTTTGCGCCCAACGACACCGACGCCAGCAACGACTGGCAGCCCGCCATCCTGAACCGCCCGCTGGTCGAGGGCGAGCGCCTGTGGACCAGTCCGCGCTCACGCGCCGAGCTGCACGTCGGCTCAACTGCCGTGCGGATGGATGAATCCACCAGCCTGGATTTTTTTGCGCTCGACGACAACCAGACCCAGCTGCGGGTGGTGCAGGGCACGGTTCAACTGCGCGTACGTACGCTGTTTGAGGGCCAGCGCCTGGAAATCAACACGCCCAATCTAGCGTTTGTGGTGACTCAGCCCGGCACCTACCGGCTCGATGTCAACCCGGCTAGCAACACCACGCGGGTGGTGGCGCTGGCGGGCGGCGCGCTGATCTATGGCGACAACGACGCACCGCTGACGCTGGAAGGCGCGCAGCAAGGCACCTTCACCGGCACCAGCTTGATACCGGCGGCGCCCGGTGCAGCGGTGCAGGACCATTTTGACCAGTGGAGCGCCGGGCGCGACCGCGCCGAAGAACACTCGGTTTCGGCGCGCTACGTGCCGCGCGAAACAGTCGGCTACCAGCAGCTCGACAACTATGGCGACTGGCAGCGCGACGCCACTTACGGCCACGTCTGGATTCCCCGCGCCGTACCTGAAAATTGGGCGCCCTACCGCGCCGGTCAGTGGAGTTGGGTTGCGCCCTGGGGCTGGACCTGGGTCGATGAGGCGCCCTGGGGCTTTGCGCCGTTTCACTACGGGCGCTGGGCGCAAATCGGCCCACGCTGGGCCTGGGTGCCGGGGCGACTGCCCCAGCGTCCGGTGTACGCGCCCGCGCTGGTGGGTTTTGTCGGCAGCAGCCATGCCGAGCGGCCCGTGGGCTGGTTTCCGCTGGCGCCGGGCGAGGCGTTCCGGCCCAGCTACCGGGCCAGCGAGCGCCACATGAGCCAGCTCAACTACAGCACGGGAAACCGCGCCCAGTTCAATCCGCCAGCCCAAGGCTACAGTTACCAGAACCAGCGCAACGCCGTCTCGGCCATGAGCCGGGATGACTTCACGCACGGCCGCCCCGTCTACAACCACCTGCAATCGTTGAGCGCGAGCGAGCTGAGCCAGCCCCAGAGCGCATCGAACTTCCTGATGCCACGCCCCAGCCGCGACCATCAGCGCGACCGTGACCGCAACGATCTGCGCGGCGTCAACCGGCTGGCGCCTGCCGCCCTGCCGCCAGCGGCCGTGAACACGCAGCCCGTGATTGTGCGCGGCCATGATGGGCGTGGGCGGCCCTCCAGTCCCTCCAGCCCCTCCGGCCAGTCCGGGCGCGGCGCGGAGCAGCCGAACGCGCCCCAGCGCCAGCCCGGCGCATCGCGCCCAGGATGGCCGGACCGCACCGACGGCACTGATCGTATTAACCGCACTGAGCACGGCGAGCGCCCGTCCCGACCTGACGGCTTGATGCCCGCCCAGCCGCCCCCTGCTAGACCCGCCAGCGCGACTGGAGGGACGGCACCGTGGAACAGGCAGCCGCCTGCCAGTCATCAGGCCGCGCCCTCTGGCCAGCCGCCTGCGTCAACACCTGTGCAGGACGCCGGCAGCATGACCCATCAGCCCAGGGGAGGACGCAACACCCCGGCGCCGGTGCAACCCTTGCAGCCGGTGCAACCTGGACAGTCTGGACAGTCTGGACAGCCCGCACAGCCCCAGCCCCTTCGGTTTATTCCGGTGGCGCAGCCATCGCAGTCGCCTTCCCTGAGCCCGGCCCGTCCAGATCGCCCAGACCCGTCAACACAGCATCAGTGGCCCGGCCAATCTTCCAGCCCCTCCCGCCCGGCGGATGCAGCAGCGGTCGCGCCAGGAACGCATCGCCCGTCGAATGCACAGACGCCGGGCGCAGGCACCACGCCGCCAGCAGTCCAGCCAGGAAAGTCAGGACGCACCCTCATCGACCACCCTGCGCCCGAACAGCTCCAGGGGCCCCAGCAGCCCGTCCAGCAGTCAGCACCGCCTGATACCCAGCGCCAGGCAGAGCAGCTGCGCCGCAAGAGCGAAGAGCAGCAGGCCCAGCGCGCTCAGCGCGAACAGGCCCTGCAGACCCAGCGCGAGCAGGCGCAAAAAGCAGCGCAAGACCAAGCCCAGCGCGCCGCCGCAGCGGCCCTGCCGCCGCGCCGCGCCGCGCCGCCCCCTCAGCCCAAAGCGCCCAGCGCGCAAACGCCGCCGCAGGTGCCGCACCAGCCGACGCCTGCGGGCCATCCGCAGCGGCACAAGCCCGAAGACGACCCCAAAAACCCACGCGAACCCTGACCGGCAACGGCGGGCCGCCTGACCCGAGCGCACGCCCATGCGCCCGACAAAGCGGCCCGCCCTGCCCGTTTGGAGCAACCCGGCACCGCGCCGGGGTGCGACCTGTTTCTAATTGAGTTTCTCAATCTTGCGCAACAGTCAATAATTTGAGCATCACACGCAAGATGGTCAGCATTCAAAAAGCCGCCGAATTCATCGGCATCGCGGCGTAAATCGCCATGAAAACGTGATCAGAATTTTTCATTTCTGTAGAAAATCAAAATTTGCTGCTGACGTAAGGTCAGTGGCTCATTTTTAACACCTCCTGTGCTTGAGAGCTTTTACAATGGTTACTTATCAATGGAAAATTAAATCAATCTTTGGAGTGAATATGAAACTAGTAAAAGCTGCTGGGGCACTTTGCCTGGCGACGCTGGCAGTATTTTCCAGCCCTTGGGCCTTGGCACAAGATTCGGGCTGGTACGCGGGGGCCAATCTAGGCAGCGCGAGCACGAGCATCGACGGGGCAAAAATCAACAGCGGCCTGGTCGGCAATTGGTTTAACTCCAGCACCACGGTCAAAGACGAGCACTCTACCGGCTACAAGGTTTTTGGCGGCTACCGGCTGGACAAGAATTTTGCGCTGGAAGGGGGTTATTTCGATCTCGGAAGCTTCGGCTACACCGCCACCACGGTGCCCGCCGGAACGCTCAACGGCACGATCAAGATCACCGGATTGAACCTTGACCTGGTCGGCACTATGCCGCTGAATGAAAAGTTTTCTGCTTTTGGTCGTGTCGGTCTGAACTATGCCCATACCCGTGACTCCTTCAGCAGCACCGGGGCTGTGCTGGTAGGCAATCCCAATCCGAGCAAGAGCGACGCCAATTACAAGCTCGGTCTGGGGCTGCAATACGCCTTGACCGAGTCGCTTGCCGTGCGTGCCGAGCTTGAACGCTACCGGGTCAATGATGCGCTGGGCAGCAGGGGCAATATCGACCTCGTGTCGGCGGGCCTGATTTACCGTTTCGGCGATAAAGCCCAAGCACCGACACCTAAGTATAAGTAAAAGACCCTGCGCCACGGGCGTGAAGGTTTGACAAAAAAGGGCGCAGGTTTGCGCCCTTTTTTCACGTCTGGGCTGGAATATTCACCCGTTCAGCGGCCTGCCGGACTTTCACCTGTGCAGCGTCTTCCGGTAAATCACCAACAACCGCTAGAACAGCTGACGGGTGACTGTCAATTCAGCGCCCGCCTGTGTCGGTGCCGAGGTGCCGACTGCCCGGTGCTGTTCACCATCGGCCAGCTCCCCCACCTTGAGCAGCGTCCCGGCCCGCACGCCCAGCAGGCGCAGGCGCTTGTCCAGCGGCACCCGTTTGAGGCACTGCCCGGCCAAGCGGCGAATGGTTTTGGCGTCGGCGGTGTAGCCCGGCGCCGTCAGGTCGCGCGTGGCGATTTTGAAATCCTCGTAGCGCAGCTTGATGCCTATGGTTTTGGCGGCATAACCCTTGCGCTGCAAATCGGCGGCGACCTGCTCGCACAGCCTTGTGAAAATCGCGCCCAGTTCGGCCTTGTCGCGCACCGCGTGCAGGTCGCGCTCGAACGTCGTTTCGCGGCTGATGCTGACCGGCTCGCTGTGCGTGACGACCGCGCTGGCGTCGCGCCCCCAGGCCGCCTCAATCATCCAGACGCCGGTGGACTGGCCGAAATGGCGCACCAGCCGGTGCGGCGCCTGCGCGGCCAGCTCGCCGATGGTTTCAATGCCCAGCGCCGCCAGCCGCTCGCCCGCCTTGGGTCCGATGCCGTTGATTTTGCGTACATGCAGCGGCCAGATTTTGGCCTGCAAATCGCTTTCAACCACGATGGAAACGCCGTTGGGTTTGTTAAATTCGCTGGCCATTTTGGCCAGCAGCTTGTTGGGCGCCACGCCCATCGAGCAGGTCAGGCCAGTTTTGTCAAAAATGCTTTTTTGAATCAGCCGTGCCAGCACCCGCCCGCCTTCGCGCTGGCCGCCGGGAACGTCGGTGAAGTCGATATACACCTCGTCCACGCCCCGGTCTTCGACCAGCGGCGCAATCTCGGCAATGATGCTTTTGAACAGCCGCGAAAAGCGCCGGATTTCATCAAAATCGACCGGCAGCACGATGGCCTGCGGGCACAGCCGGGCCGCTTTCATCATGCCCATCGCCGAGCCGATGCCGAACTGGCGCGCCGCGTAAGTCGCCGTGGTGATCACGCCCCGGCCCACGTAATCCTTGAGCAGCGGAAACTCGGCCACCGGGATAAAACGCAGTGCCCGCTGGCCCTGCGCGGCCAGCAGCGCTTCATCAACGCTGCGCCGCGCCCCGCCAATAACCACCGGCAAGCCTTTGAGCTGTGGATAGCGCAGCAACTCGACGGAGGCGAAAAACGCATCCATGTCGAGGTGGGCAATGCGCCGGGGCAGGGCGCTTGCGGGTGTTGGAGACTCGGAAATCACGGCGTCCGATTGTGCCGCCAGCCGGGCTGGGGCGGTTCAAGTAGTGGTTTAATCTCGACCTTCATTCGGCAAGCCAGTGATGGTCCGCAGTATTGCCCGCAGGAATTTATCGCCTCAAAAGCATGTTTTTGAAAAGCGCTTTGGCTTTTGCGCGAGCGGTGTCGTTTTAATAAAACCGAGAATCCCAAGGAAAAATCAATTGTTTAAAGTCTTCACAGCAACCGCTGCACTTATTTTGATCGCTGGCTGTGGCACGCCTGCCAAATATGATTTTGTCAAAGATGGTGCCAGCAGCTTTGACAAGCAAAATGCCGTGGCCGAGTGCAGCTATCAAATAAAACTCAACAAAATCCCAGCCGCCGAGCAGCGCAATTTACTCACCCTGTGCATGCAGGGCAAGGGTTACCGCTACCGGCAAATAAACTGATTGCGCCTCAAACCGCCTGCGCGCCGCGCTCAAACGTCCCCGGAAGCAAAATGCTTTTGTCCACCGTATTGATGTCGGTGCGGCCGCAAAACGCCATCGTGATGTCCAGCTCCTTGTGGATGATTTCCAGCGCCTTGGTCACGCCCGCCTCGCCCATCGCGCCCAGGCCGTAGAGAAACGCCCGGCCAATGTAGGTGCCCTGCGCGCCCAGCGCCCGCGCTTTTAAAACGTCCTGGCCGCTGCGAATGCCGCCGTCCATGTGAATTTCAATCTGCCCGCCGACCGCGTCAACAATGCGGCTCAGCGCGTGAATACTCGACTCCGCTCCGTCCAGCTGGCGCCCGCCGTGGTTGCTCACGATCAGCGCGTCGGCGCCGGACTGCACCGCCAGCTTGGCGTCTTCCACGTCCTGAATGCCCTTGACGATGATCTTGCCGCCCCAGCGCTGCCTGATCCATTCCACATCGCCCCAGTTCAGCGCCGGGTCGAACTGTTTGGCCGTCCATTCTGAGAGGCTGCCCATGTTGTCCACGCCGCTGACATGGCCGACGATGTTCCCGAACTCGCGCCGTTTCGTGCCCAGCATGCCCAGCGCCCAGCGCGGTTTCGTCGCAATGTTGATCATGTTGGCAATCGTCAGCTTGGGCGGGGCTGAGAGGCCATTTTTCAAATCCTTGTGGCGCTGGCCGAGAATCTGCAAATCCAGCGTGATGACCAGCGCCGAGCATTTCGCCGCCTTGGCGCGGTCGATCAGCCGGGCGATGAAAGCGCGGTCTTTCATCATGTAGAGCTGAAACCAGAACGGATGGCCGTCGGTGGCTTCGGCCACGTCTTCAATCGAGCAGATGCTCATGGTTGAAAGCGTGAACGGAATGCCGAATTTCTTCGCCGCCAGCGCGCCCAGGATTTCGCCGTCGGCGTGCTGCATGCCGGTCAGGCCGGTCGGCGCAATCGCCACCGGCATGCTGACCTTCTGGCCGATCATCGTCGTGGCGGTGG
>CAIYKK010000067.1 GCA_903926695.1 uncultured Burkholderiales bacterium | reverse complement strand
CGGCTTATTTTGAACATGCGTTTTTGGCCCAGCAAATGGGCGTCGAGTTGGTGGAAGGCCAAGACCTGTTTGTCAAAGACAACTTTGTCTACATGCGCACCACGCGCGGCCCCAAGCAGGTTGACGTGATCTATCGCCGCGTCGACGACGACTACCTGGACCCGCTGGCGTTCCAGCCGAAGTCAACCCTGGGTTGTGCCGGTCTGCTGAACGTTTATCGCAGCGGCAATGTGTCGCTGTGCAATGCGATTGGCACGGGCGTGGCGGACGACAAGTCGATCTACCCGTATGTGCCGAAGATGATCGAGTTTTACCTGGGTGAAAAACCGATCCTGAAAAACGTGCCGACCTACATGTGCCGCAACGACGACGACTTGAAATACACCTTGGCCAACCTCAAAGACCTCGTGGTCAAGGAAGTTCACGGTGCGGGTGGCTACGGCATGCTCGTCGGCCCGGCTTCCACCAAGGCTGAGATTGAAGATTTCCGCGCCGCGCTGCTGGCCAATCCGTCCGGTTACATCGCCCAGCCGACGCTGAGCCTTTCGACCTGCCCAACTTATGTCGAAAGCGGCATTGCGCCGCGCCACATCGACTTGCGTCCCTTTGTACTCAGCGGCAAGACCGTGCAAATGGTGCCCGGCGGCCTGACCCGCGTGGCGCTGAAAGACGGCTCGCTGGTGGTCAACTCCTCGCAAGGTGGCGGCACCAAAGACACCTGGATTCTGGAAGACGACGCCGCCGTTGCCGCTGCCGCGTCATCGCAGAGCCAATCGCAATCCCAGTCGGCTCCGGCCCCCGCTTTGAACCCCTCCGCCGTAGGAGTCTGAAAAATATGTTGTCCCGCACCGCCGATCACCTGTTCTGGATGTCGCGCTACACCGAGCGCGCCGAAAACACCGCCCGCTTGCTCGATGTCAACTACCAGACCTCGCTGCTGCCCCAGTCCGCCGCCCGCGCCCAGGACGGCTGGCGCGGCCTGTTGAGCATCAGCGAACTCCGGCCCTCCTACGCCGCCCACTACGGCGATGTCATCACGCCCCGCGACGTGATGGATTTCATGGTCAAGGACGAAAAAAATCCGTCCAGCATCGTTTCCTGCCTGCGCAACGCCCGCGAAAACGGCCGCGCCGTGCGCGGCGCGCTGACCACCGAAGTCTGGGAAACCCAGAACCAGACCTATCTGGAAGTGGTTCGCATGCTGCGCAACGGCGACTTCGAGCGCGACCCCGGCCAGTTTTTTGAATGGGTCAAGTTCCGCTCGCACCTCTCGCGGGGCGTGGCGCTGGGCACCATGCTGCAAGACGAGGCTTTTCACTTTTTGCGCATGGGCACTTTTCTGGAGCGCGCCGACAACACCGCCCGGCTGGTCGATGTCAAATTCCACGCCTCGCAGAGCGACTTTGACGGCATCTTTCCCTCGAAAGCGCAGGAAGTCGATTTTTACCACTGGAGCGCGATTTTGCGCAGCGTCTCGGGGTTTGAGGTGTACCGCAAGGTGTACCGCGACGTGATCAAGCCCGAGCGCGTGGCCGAACTGCTCATTTTGCGCCCCGACATGCCGCGCTCCATGCTCGGCTGCCTGAACGAAGTGATGACTACCTTGGCGATGGTCACCAGCGACCCGGCCAGCGAAACCCTGCGCCGCGCTGGCAAACTGCGCGCCGACCTGCAATACGCCCGCATCGACGAGATTTTGGCGACCGGCCTGCACGCCTTCCTGACCCAGTTCCTCGACCGGGTGAACGAGCTGGGCGCGCACATCAGCCGCGAATTTTTGATGCCAGCCGCCCACTGACAACCCGTCCCGCCCACGGGCCGCATCCGGTCCACGGGCTAACACCTGAAAGGTGGTTGCTATGAAGCTTCACATCAAGCACACCACCGATTACCGCTACACCGAGCCGCTGCGCTACGCGCTGCAAACCCTGTGGCTCACGCCGCAGTCCGGCCCGGCGCAGACGGTCGATTTCTGGAGCCTGGGCGCGCCGAAAAAGCTCTTTGACCAGCCCGACGCCTTCGGTAACACCGTCAGTTCCTACACCTTCACCGGCAGCGAAGCGGACAACGTGCGCTGGAGCCTGGTCAACGCCGCAGGTCAGGTGCAAACCTGGGGCGTGGCCGAATTCACCGACGCGGCCACGTTGCCCAATCCCTATTTCTTTTTGCGCGCCACCGATCTGGCCGCGCCGAATCCGGCACTGGCTGAGTTTGGCCGCCGCTTTGTCAGCCCGTCAAGCGGCACAGGCCGGGTTGATTTAAACCAGCTTTTGGCCTTGAGCCAGGGCGTGGCGACCGCCGTCGGCTACCGCAAAGACAGCACCAACGTCACCACCACCGCGCTGCAGGCGTTTGAAGCGGGCGCGGGCGTGTGCCAGGATCAGGCGCATGTGATGATTGCCGTCTGCCGCAGTCTGGGCATTCCGGCGCGCTACGTGAGCGGCTATTTTTACGCAGCCAACGAGCCGGATTTAGCCAGCCACGCCTGGGCCGACGTGTGCCTGGACGTGGCCACCCGGCGCTGGGTCAGCATCGACGTGACCCACGCCTGCCTGATCGACCAGCGCCATGTGCGCCTGGCGATGGGCACCGACTACAACGCCTGCCCGCCCATCAAAGGCGTGCGCCAGGGCGGCGGCAAAGAGTCGATGACGGTTGGTATTACCATTGAGGCTGTTGGGGCGTAGGGTTTTCGAGCGGGTTTGGGGGCTTTTCGCCGTATCAAAAATTCGTTCTTATTCGCTGGATTTTAGATTTTCCTAAATGACTTTGTCATCCAGAAGTCATTGTTTTATATGGAAAATTTCTACTCTGTTGCTGTTTTGGATTGTGGGTTTGAGTAACATGTGATAATCCAATCTACGTTAGGCATCTGAATGCAACACAGTTCCTCCCTATCCTGGCGAAAAAACGGCGACGATCAGGCCTTTGACTCAGAAACGTGGGAGTTCAAGGCCCGCCAGTTCCGATCATCAGCTGAGTTTCTGTTGCGGTCCTTCGATTCGAGCGTCGATAATCTGACCTTCGAAACCATAATGCTTCTGCCAAGCGCCGAATTTTTGATGACCCTCTCGATCGAGTTAATATCCAAGGCTCACTATCTCAAGAAAACCAAGAGACCGAAAGAAGACATCTACAAACACGAAGTCAGCGAACTTTTTGAGTCCAATTTTCTATCCCCAAAGCAACTGACACTCTTACGTCACTGCGAACGCTATGTGATCTGGGCAGGG
>CAIYKK010000066.1 GCA_903926695.1 uncultured Burkholderiales bacterium | reverse complement strand
GAAATATGGCTGGACAGGGGAACGCTGGGCCGGGTATTAAGTGAATTTATGGCGCCAAAACCAGCACCAAAAATCGACCCGGAAGCCGAAAAGAAAGCCAGCCTGACCGTCCGGGAACGAAAAATCATTCAGGTGATTGTCAAAGGTAATGGCGCGCTGAATAAAACGCTGGCGGATCGGCTTTTTATTTCTGACCACACGCTGCGCAATCACCTGACTTCGATTTACCAGAAGCTGGGTTTGAATAACCGGCTGGAGCTGTATGTTTATGCAGTCAAGCACCGGCTGGACACGCTGCCTGATATTGATAATTAGTTAACCCCGCCGAGCATGGGCAAAATGGTGCGAATCACCTGAATCACGGCTGGACCCATGATGACCATGATGATGGACGGAAATATAAAAACGACCAGCGGAAACAGCATTTTGGTCGGCACTTTGGCGGCCAGTTCTTCAGCGCGAACCTGCCGCTTGTGGCGCAAATCATCGGAAAACACCCGCAGCGACTCGCCAATGCTGGTGCCGAATTTATCGGCCTGCGTCAGCATGACGGCAAAGGTGCCGATTTCTTCCACGCCGGTGCGCAGTGCGAGATTTTTCAGGGATTTTTCACGGGTGCCGCCAGCGCGCATTTCCAGGTTGGTCAAATGCAGCTCTTCGGCCAGCGCGGCGCTTTTGATCTGGATTTCTTCAGCCACCTTGGTCAGACCGGCGTCCATGCCAAGGCCGGCTTCTACGCACACCAGCATCAAATCAGCGGCATCGGGGAAGTTTTCAAAAATTTCACGCTGGCGCGCCTTGATTTTAAAATGCAGAAAAATATTGGGCAGATAAAAACTCAGCAGGGCTGACAGCAGTATATACAGCAGAAACGTCAGGCTTTTATCATCTGTTCCCCTGAGTGCGAAAAAAGCCAGGGCCGAAAAAACAAGTGGCAGCAGGGTTTTAAGGCCAAAATAAATAATGCCAGCATCATCACTGCGAATACCTGCATTAAAAAATTTTAAGCGCAGGGGCGACTGGTCCCAGTTTCCGGCGGGCGTTGATAACTGGGCAAAAGGGCTGGCGATTTTCACCATGTTTTCTGTCCATGAGCGGTTTTCTTCGGGCGGCTCGCTCATGGCTTTGAGGCGCTGCGCTGTTTTGCTAGGCGCGAGCCAGAAAAACAAACCAATCAGGCCGGACGTGACAGCAAGAAAAATAAGGCCGGGTAACACGAGCATTTCAATTTCTTTCATACGCGGATTTTGATTATTTTTAATAAAACCAGGATGCCAAAAGCCATCAACATCAACATGTATTTAATAATGGAAATGCCGATGGGGTCTGTCCACAGGGGCGACATGAATTCGGGATTGACCAGAAACATCGCGCCCGCCAATCCAAAAGGCATGACGCCCAAAATCCACGCCGACAGGCGGCCCTCGGAGGACAGCACCTTGACCTTGGCCAGCAGCTTGAGCCGTTCGCGGATCAGGCGGCTTAAATTGCCCAGCACTTCGGTCAGGTTGCCGCCGGACTCGCGCTGGATCAGCACCGAGACGATGAAATAACGCAGGTCCGTCAGCGGCACGCGGGTGCTCAGGTTCATCAGCGCCCGCTGCAGGGCAACGCCAAAATTAACCTCGTCATGCACGGTGCGAAATTCTCCGGCAATCGGTTCGGCCATTTCTTCGCCCACCATTTGCAGCGCGGACGAAAAAGCGTGACCAGCGCGCAGGGCGCGGGTGATCAGGTCCAGCGCTTCGGGCAACTGGCGCTCGAATTTACCCAGGCGGCGGCTGCGCCGGTGGCTGACGTACAGCAGCGGCACAGCCCCCGCCGCCGCCCCGACAAAACCCGCCATCCAGAAGGCTTGATGCAGCCCGTACAGCATGAAAACGCCCGCCGCAGCCGCGAATGCCGCGCAGGACAAGAGCAGCCGGGAAACGGTCCAGTCCAGCCCCGCTTGAAGAATGAGCCGGTCCAGCGTCTGGGCTTGGGCCATCTGCAGCAGCACGCGCTCGATGGCGGGCACCTCGCTGAGCATGCGCTGCTTGAGCAGCTGCGTTTGCTGGCTGGTGTCGTGCGAGGCCGATAGGGCGCGTAGCCGGTTCTCGATCTTTTTGGCTTGCGGGCCTTTGTACGATTTCCACAGCAGGTAAACGCCTTCGAGTAGCAATAGCATTGCCACAAACGCCAGCACCGAAATCAAAAGGAGGGCGCCATCTCCCATAAATTGCAGCATGGTGCGCCCTTTTACTGGTAATGCCTGGCGGGATCAAACATCGTGTCGGGCAGCGTCACGCCAAACGAGCGCAGCCGGTCGGCAAATTTGGGCCGCACGCCCGTGGCCTGAAAATGCCCCTGCACCTCGCCCTCAGCGCCAATGCCGGTCTGGCGGAAGGTGAAAATTTCCTGCATGGTGATCATGTCGCCTTCCATGCCGGTGATTTCCTGAATGCTGGTGATCTTGCGTTTGCCGTCGATCAGCCGCAGCCCCTGAATCACCACCGTGATGGCCGAGGCGATTTGCTGGCGGGCGGCTTTGTGCGGCAGGTTCAGGTTCGCCATGCCAATCATGTTTTCCAGCCGCGAGAGGGCGTCGCGTGGCGTGTTGGCGTGGATGGTGGTGAGCGAGCCTTCATGGCCGGTGTTCATCGCCTGCAGCATGTCCACGGCTTCGGCGCCGCGCACCTCGCCAATCACGATGCGATCCGGGCGCATGCGCAGCGCGTTGCGCACCAGGGCGCGCTGGCTGATTTCGCCCTTGCCTTCGATGTTGACGGGGCGCGTTTCCAGGCGCACGACGTGCGGCTGCTGCATTTGCAGCTCGGCGGCGTCTTCAATCGTCACGATGCGCTCGGACTCGGGAATATAGCCGGACAAAATATTCAGCAGCGTGGTTTTGCCCGCGCCGGTGCCGCCGGAAATGATCATGTTCACTTTGGACTTGCACAGGCCTTCAAGCATGAGGGCCATTTCCGGCGTCAGGCTTTTTAAATCGTTGACCAGATTGGTCATTTGCAGCGGAATATGCGCAAAGCGCCGAATCGACATCATCGGGCCGTCCAGCGCCACCGGCGGAATCACCGCGTTGACCCGCGAGCCGTCGGGCAGCCGCGCATCAACCATCGGGCTGGACTCGTCGATGCGCCGCCCGACCAGCGAGACGATTTTGTCAATGATGCGCAGCAGGTGTTTTTCATCGGTGAAAGTGACGCTGGTCAGTTCCAGTTTTCCTTTGCGTTCGACATAAATCTGCTTGTAGGAATTGACCAGGATGTCCGACACCGTCGGGTCGGCCATGAGCAGCTCCAGCGGGCCAAAACCCAGCATTTCATGTTGAATATCGCGGATCAGCGTGCGCCGCTCGATGTCGTTGACGGGCGCTTGTTCTTCCTGCAGCAGGCGCTCAACCATCATGGCGATTTCCTGGCGCAGCACCGTGGGGGACAAGCTTTCCAGCGCGGCCAGGTCCAACTTATCGAGCAGTTTTAAATGCATGCGGCCTTTGAGCGTCTTGTAGGCGTCGCTGGCGACGGGGCCTTGGCCGCTGCCCGCCTCGTTGACGGCCTGAACGGCCTGAATGGCTTGAGGCGGCCGCTGCGCCACAGATTCGACGATGGCGGCATAGAGTTTTTCACGCAAAGACATGGGGAATTCCTTCACATAACGGCAACAAAGAGCACTACGCCTTACGCCCAGCGCAGCAGGCGCTCCAGCAGACTGCGGCTTTCACCGGGCTTGGGGCTGATGAGCGACAGCGCAAACTCGGCCAGGCTCTTGGCAACCGCGCTGGAGCGGCCCGATCCGCCCAGGGCGTTGCCTTGGTTGATGGCGGCGTTGACTTCTTTGTAGGCATTGGGCACGGTATGCAGGCGGGCGACGCCCAGCGTGCGCTGGATGCTGTCAAGGCCGATGTCAGCGCTTTTTTCAAAACGGCTGACCACCCATTCGGTCTTGTCCGGCGCGTAGCCCAGGGATTTAAAAAGCGTCTGCAGCTTGCAGGCATTGCGAACGCCGGGCAGCCCGGCCTGCAGCACCGGAAAAATTCGGTAAGCGCGGTCCAGCGCCTTGATGGTCAGCGCGTCGAGCGTGCGGCTGAGATCAAGCAGCACAAAGTCGTACTGCGTGACAGCCAGATTGAGGATGGCCTCAATGTGCTCGGGCTTGATTTCCATCGCCCTGGCCGGGTCTTCGGGCGCGGCCAAAATGCTGTAGCTGGGCGAAATCCTGACGCTGCTGGCGGCTAAAAATGAGGCGTCCAGCCGCTCAATGCTCTGGGCCACATCGGCCAGCGACGAGGCTGGCGCACCTTCATGCACAAACGACAGGGCATCGCCAAACTGCAGGTTCAGATCAATCAGTAGCACCGACTTTGTGCGCGCCAGCTGGCGGCCCAGATTGGTGGCCAAAAAGGTGGCACCGCTGCCGCCTTTACACGGCATGAAGGCCAGCACCTTGCCGGTGTTCTGGGTGCGTGCGCCGGTCAATTTGGCGGTAATGCGGCTGACGGCGGCCACCAGTGCCTCCTGATCGACCGGCGAGGGCAGAACTTCGCGCACGCCTGCACGCATGGCGTTGATCAAAAATTCAGGCGTCTGCGGCGAACACAGCAAAATGACAGCGATCACCGGATGGTGCGTGGAGATGTACTCCACCTGCAGCAGTTCACTGGGGCCACAGTACAGGCCATCGACGAGCATCAACTCGGGCTGCTCCTGCTCAGCCGCTGCGCGCAGTGAAAGCTTGCCGCCGTCCACGAGGGCGACGGCGTGGCCCTGCGCTTCAAGCGTGCGGCCTATGTCCTGCAGATAGCTCTTGTTGGGCGAGATAACAGCGATTTTCATTTCATTCTCTTTTTGAAAATTATTTCAACTTCACTTTGCCAGGCGTGCGGGCGTATAAATTCCATAATAAGGACCGATGCCACTGGAGCCGCTCATGGTCTTGCCTTTGATAAAGTGGCCCTGAATATATTTTTCGCTGCCACCCTGAATATCGACGATGTGAAAACCTGCAAATGCGATGATCGGAAGCCTGGATTTCACGCCATCCAGGCCTGCAGGATAATCAACAACCGGCATGTAAATATCGGCACCGGGCGGCGTCGGGTAAGTTGATGAAAGTTCGTTGTAAAGCGAAGTTTTTGTTCCAGGTTGAATGTAAGTGCCATCGCCAATATTCAGCGGCGCGGGGTTTCCATTGGAAATCAAATTTTTCATATAATTTTCGCTGTTGCTATCTGTCTGAAATGATGTCCACTGCCCGGAGTCGCAGGATGGATAATGGTAAGAAGAGCCGATGCGGATTTCCCAGGGCTGGCCTATCACCTGAGATACACCATTCAAGGTGGTGGTAGTGGCGAGTTTTGGCGCGTTGCTGACGGAATCCCAATATAAATCAAACATACATTTGTTGATGGCCTGCGGAATCAGTGTGCCAGGCAAAACGCTGCCGGGTGAAGAAAGCACCGCAATGGCGCTTGCGGCAACAGGCACGGCCGATCCGCCAAACAGGGAGGAAATAAGCGTTCCGACAGAACCGCCATTGCTGCCAGTGGCCCGGCTGATACTCACCCTGACAGCTGGTTTATCACACGCGCTTGTCATCACACCTGCCGTGACCGTGCAGGGGCCGACAGGCGATAACGTGGTGGCTTTCAGGGCCGTGCCGCCATTAATGTCCCAATAGCCAGTTTCCACATTTCCACCACTCAGGCTGACGCCATCGGACTTATTGAGGCCAATTGAGCTGCTCGCTTTGGTGCTGGCCATTGACCAGTTCAGTGCGGCTGTGGGGGCGCTTGTGCAGTCTGCACCAGAAGCGGCAGTGGCTTTGTTCAGGCAGTTGGCGCCTGCCAGCGCCGCCGCATCGGCATCATTTTGCAGCTCATTGCGCACCAGCAATAAATGGCCAATATCAAATGCAAGGGCTGTAAATCCGAGCAGGGTCATCAGCCAGAGCGCCGATGTAATCAGCATGGCACCATGCTGTCTGCGTAGATGGGTTGACATGGTGCTCACCTGTTTTTTTATTCGTGATTCATGGTGCTGGCAGCAGTCAGGCTGGGAAATGTCGTATTACTCATCCAGGCGTTGGTGGTGTTCAGAAGAAATCCAGCGTAGGGGTAAATTATTGTGACGGTGATGGGGTCGCCGAAGTTTGGCGGAATATTTCCATTTGTATTTAATACACTAATGGCCGGGTCGGCGGTTCCGCTGCAGGTCGAGGTGCGGGTGCCGGTTTTTGTGCTGATGAGCGAGCTCTTGGCGTAGCTGCATGCGACTGCGGCCACACTGGCGCTTGACCACGGAATGGCAGTTAATACGGTGCCGTAGCGCGCAGCCTCCCGGCTGGCATTCGTGATAACCGCCTTGTTGTAAACCATAAATCCAAAATCCATTGTCAAAAAAAGAATGATCACTAAAAAAGGCAGGACCAGCGCAAATTCGACGGCTGAAGCTCCCAACAGTGTGCTACTTTTAGAATGAATTTTCATGGCGGTTACTAATGAAGCAGGATAGAAATAGGCGAATCGATGAGGCCATTGGCAGCTTCAGCATTGCCTTTGAACTCTATAGGCATTTCATCGGGGATGGCTTTCACCGGGCAGGTGGTTTTGGTATTAACTTGGGAGGCGACTGCCAGGGTTATGAAATTTTGGCTATTTGAATAATCTGCAGCATTTCCCGAAAAAACCTCGATAGAGTGCAGTAGCCATAGTTTTATTCCTGATTCTGTATGCTGGCATTGGGCATATTTGGCATTCGCTGGAATTGTGGTTGCCACATAAGAGGCGTCTTTGAAGGTGATTTTCGCGCTGGCAATCTTGTTTTGGCTACTCCAGGCGCTGGACTGCAGATTGACATTATTGGTATTTCCGGCTGTTTGCCCGGCGCTGGCGGCCCGCGTCAAGGCTGTACTTTGTCCATCAAGCTCTTTTGCAGCCGCCAGCGCGCAGTTGTTCATTGCGGCCTGAAGATCGGATTTGACAATAAACAGGCGATTAAAATCCAGTGCAACACCCATGAATCCCAGCAGGAATAGCAGCACCAGTGAGACAGTCACAATCACAATCACAGCGCCATGCTGGTGGCAATGAAGAACAATCCGCATGAGAATGCTTCTTTCCGGTTAATTAGGTGACGGTAGCAAGGCAAGTGGTTCATGATTTTTTAAATCACCGAACCACTGCCCCCTGCCAGTTCTTCTTATTAACTTAAGAGCAGGTGCCAGTCAGGCAGGTTCCAACGCGAGCGACAAAGGATGTGAAGCCGCCAGTGGCTCCAGTCAGTTTGCTGAGGGCGAGAACCAAGGCAATCGACACGACCGCGATGATCAGCGCGTACTCGACGACCTGGGCGCCATCTTCTTCCTTGGAAAAAGAGCGGATGGAATTGTTCACGGTGCTGAGAAACTTGTTCATTGGGTAACCTCTTGAAATGAATGAAAAATGAAAAATCAACCAAATTGATGGATTTTTTGATAGTTAAGTGAAAATAAATCCTCCTTTTGATACCGATTTAAAATTTATTGGCCTCCAATGGCCCCCCCGATATTGATGACGTTGACCGCTGGCGGTGGCGCTTTATAAGTGCCTTGATAAAGAATGATGGTTTCCCTGGCTGATTTGCCATCCATGCCAGTGGCCTGATCCGTCGTTTTGCCGGCTTCGGGATTGATCGTCATATTCAGCTTGGCTTCCCGCACAGCGTTGCCAAACTTGGCGTCGTAGTTGGGGGTGACGGAGGCGCAGCCCGCCAGCAGGGCACAAAACAGGGCGATGGCAGCGTGGTTCATGGCGTTGTCTCCTTACTTGGCGGCGGGGCTGGAAATCGATGCAGGCGCAGCGCCTTCCAGGCTGCCGCCGAAAATCACCTCGGTGCGGCTGGGGACGACGTGGTTGTCCGTGGGCAGGACGGGCACCTGTGCCAGCGGTTTGACCAGGCGCGGCGTGATCACAAACAGCAGCTCGGTCTGGTCTTTTTGAAATTCGGTACTGCGAAACAGCGCGCCCAGCAGCGGCACTTCACCCAGGCCGGGAAAGCGCTTGATGGTTTCGGTGACGTTGTTTTTGATCAGCCCCGCAATGACAAAACTCTGGCCGTCGTTGAGCTGCACCGTGGTGTCGGCCCGGCGCACTGTCAGCGAAGGCAGCACCGAGGTCATGCCGCCGACCGTGGTAAAGGGCGAGCCGGTCTGCGATAGATCCGACACTTCCGAGATCATCTTCAGATTGATCCGCGTGCCGTCCAGCACAGTCGGCGTGAACTTGACGCCGATGCCAAACTCTTTTTCTTCCAGCGTGATCGTGGGACGCCCCGAGGTGCTGTCCTGTGACACCGGAATAAAAATCTTGCCACCCGAGAGAAAACTCGCCGCCTGGCCGCTGATGGCCATGATGTTGGGCTCGGCCAGAATGCGCACCAGGCCGTCGTCCTTTTGTCCATCAAAGGTGACGGTGGTGCGGCCGATTTTCAGCGCCTGCAGCAGGCCACCGCCGTTGCTCAGAAAACCCGACAGCAGCGTATAAACATTGGTGCCGCCGTTGCCCGCACGGTTCAGGCCGACGCTGGCGCCGAACTTGTCCAGCAGCGTCTTGCTGACCTCGGCGATCTTGACCTCCAGCATGACCTGTTGCGGCGTCATGATGCGCAGCATGTTGACGACTTTTTTACCGTCGCCATAGGCGCCCGCCAGGCTCATCACCTCGTCGAGCTTGATGGCGTCGCTGACCTTGCCGGTCAGCACCACGGCATTTTCAGCGGCCCGCACCTTGATGCCGGTTTCTTCGGGCATCAGCTCGGTCAGCTTGGACTGCAGCGTGTCCGGGTCCATCGTGACGATGACATCTTTGACCGTGCAGCGCCCGTCCGCGCTTTGCAGCACCACGTTCATGGAGCCGGTTTTTTTGCCCAGAAAAAACAGTTCGGTCGGGCTGAGCAGGTTGATTTCCAGATCCGCCACGCTGTCGGGGCCGGTCTGCGCAGCGCCCATCGAAGAGGCTGAAGCGCCCGTTTTTTCGCTGACCGCGACGGGCCGACCGACACGGCTGGACGCCAGGCCGCCCACGAGCAGGCGGGCCGCCGGGATCGCCAGCTTGATGACACGGGACTTGCCCAGCGTCAAATGGGTTGGCGGGTCCACGATCACCGACTGGCAGGGTTTGATGCCGGAGGCGGCACGCGGCGTCGGCTGGGCGTCTGGCTTGACCTGGCCGAAAGATTGGCCGCTCAAAGCCACGATGGCCAGCGCCATCAGGGTTTTGTAATGTGGATGCACTTTGAAACCTTCTTCCTTGTCGGTGGGTTTAGAAGCAACTCAGTGTGCGCAAACCGTTCTGAATCACCTCGACGCAGTCCGCCGCTGGCACCATCGGCGGGGTGAAATGTGCTTTGGCTTTCACCGGGGCGGCCACCTTCAGGGCTATCGACTGAAGAGGTTTGTCGCCCAGAAGCTGGCTTTTGGTGATGCCGCTGGTGGCCACGGTTTGCTTGTCGATCTGGTTGCGCAAAACCAGCGAGAGGGTGCCGACGCTGCGCGCCAGATCGAGCTTTTCCGAGTCTTCGAGCGTCAGCTCCAGCGTGACGGCGCTGACCACCTTCGGCTTGGTGTCGTCGCGGCCCGATTCCTGGGCAACGGCCAGCACCAAAACGTGTTCCAGTACCGTCTTGCTGATCTGCCGGGGCTCTTCGCCTTTGCTTTTGTCCTGCTGGGCGTTGACCATCACATCGACGTAATTGCCGGGCAGGGCAAAGCCAGCCACGCCCACCACGTCGTTGACCCGCACCGTCATGGCCCGCTTTCCTTCCGCAATCACGGCGGACAGGCCGCCCAGCGTGCCGGCGGGCGCCAGCTTGCGCTCCAGAATCGCCTCGCCGCGCAGCACGCTGACCTTGACCACCCGGTCCTGCAGCGCCTTGATGTCCACGAACGCGCCGGGCGGCACCGAGCCGCTGGGCCAGTCGGTGGTGGCGAGCATTTGCGGATTAATCTTGCTGCCCAGCTCAATATCGACGGCGGCCACCACGACCTTGTTCGAGGCAATGGCGCTTTGCCTGGACGCCCAGTTGGCGGCATATACGGCGGCGGCCAGGCCAATCATCAACGCCAGAAATAACAGTCCGATGGCTTTTATATTTTTCATTTCCGTCCTTTAATCAGATCAATCCCAATTGCCGGGAAATCAGATAAGCCATACTTCCGATGCCGATGCAGATTCCGTAAGGCAGCTTGCCGATAGAGTGTTTGACCTCAAGCTCAGCCTGCGGCGCGACGCCGGAGATCACGGTAAACATAAAAAACTGCCCGATATTTCTGACATTGATCAGCATTTGCGTAAGCGCACGGTTTACCAAGGCAAATATCAGTGCCGCCATGCCGCCAGCAATAAATGAAAAAACGACTGCATATAAAGTGTCCGTCACGCCCAGACAGGCACCGACCATTGCCATCAGCTTCACATCGCCAGCGCCCATGACCCTGAGCCCATAAAAGGGAATCGTGCTGAAAAAACCGACCAGCAATCCGCCCGCAGCCCCTAAAAAACCATGCTGCACCGAGAAAGGAAACAGGGTGCCGTAAACCAGTCCAAACAGCATGCCGCCGACGGTGAGCCAGTTCGGAATCTTGTAGGTGAAATAATCGGTCACTGATGCCGTCAGCAAAAGGCCAAACAAAACCCCGGTGCGCGGCTCCTTTAGCAGCATGAGCAGAAGCTCCAGCAGTGAATCAAATTCTTGCATCATTTAATCCTTGTTCAGCGCCAGAAGCACAAGCGTCAAAACCACGGCAATCAGCGTCCCGATCAGAATATGCTCGACCGAAAAAGCGCCGGACTCTTCCCTGAAAAAATCGACCCAACCATGCGGCGCATCATTTAAAAATCGCACAGTTATCTCCGGGGTGGTGGCGCTCTTGCTGATGGGTTAAATATAAATAAACCATAAAATCAGCGAATGAGCATTTGATCCCTGTTTGAGCGGTACAAAGCGCCTGCTTTGAGAGGACATGGCAGGACAAAACGCCCAGAAAAACCGGGACGCAACGCTACGCTCAGCGCGGGGCCGCAAGCAGCGCGCTGGATGTTGGGGAAAAAAGAAAGCCGCAGACCAGGACGGACTGCGGCGGGGGGTGGGGGCGCAGGGCGCGCCCCTTGGGAGAATCAGCAGCGGTTCAGGCTGCCCAGCGGGCGAACAGGGCTTGCGCCGGGCCTAGCGGCGTACCTGCAGCGCGCCCGGATTGACGATGTTGGTCGGCGTGCCCTTGATGAAGTTCAGGACATTGTCAAAGGCGGCACCGAAATACATCTCATAGCTGTCTTGCTCGACGTAGCCGATATGCGGCGTGCAGATGCAGTTTTCCAGCCGCAGCAGCGCATGGCCTTGCAAAATCGGCTCGGATTCAAACACATCAATGGCGGCCATGCCCGGACGGCCCCGGTTGAGCGCGGCGATCAGCGCGTCGGATTCGAGCAGCTCGGCGCGCGAGGTGTTGACCAGCAGCGCGGTGGGTTTCATGCGCGCAAGGTCTTCGAGCCGCACAATGCCAGCGGTTTCTTCCTTGAGGCGCAGGTGCAAGCTGAGCACGTCGGATTGTTGGAAAAGAGCGCTTCGGCTCTCGGCGACCTCAAAACCGTGTGACTTGG
>CAIYKK010000065.1 GCA_903926695.1 uncultured Burkholderiales bacterium | reverse complement strand
GTTCCACACCGCCGAGGCGATGCAGGCGGCGACCTGCCTGCTCGGGCCGCAAACGGTGGTGCTGTCGCTGCAAAACGGCCTGGGGCACGAAGAGATTCTGGCCGACATCGTCGGGCGCGAGCACCTGCTGGCGGGCAAAACCTATGTCGGTGGCACGCAGCTTGCACCCGGCCATGTGATTGCCGGCACGCGCCGCAAGCTCACGCTGATTGGCGAGCCGGATGGCGGACTGTCGGCGCGGGCGCAGCGCGTGGCTGACGTGTTCAACGCGGCGGGGCTGGACACCACCGTCAGCGCCAACATCACCGGCGTGATCTGGGACAAGCTACTGGTCAACGCCGCCACCGGCGCACTGAGCGCCATCACCCGCCTGCCTTACGGCCTGCTCTACCAGCAGCCGGGGCTGGAGGCCACCGCCACGCAAGCCGTGCACGAAGCGATGGCCGTGGCAGCGGCCAGCGGCATTCAATTGAGCATCACCGACCCCGCCGAGCCGTGGCGTTTGGCGGGCGCGGGCTTGCCGTTTGAGTTCCGGCCCTCCATGCTGCAAAGCCTGGACAAAGGCTCGATCACCGAAATCGACTTCATCAACGGCGCCATCGTGCGCCAGGGCTTGAAAGTGGGCGTACACACGCCGGTCAATCAGGCGCTGGTGGCCTGCATCAAAGGCATCGAAGCGGGCGCGGCATTTGCCACAATCGGCGCCAGTTTGTAACCCCTCTTTCAAAGACACCCGATGAAAATCCTCACGCTCAACGGCATCAACCTCAACATGTTCGGCAAGCGCGACCCCAAGCAATACGGCACGGTCACGCTGGACGAAATCAACGCCCGCCTGAGCGCGCTGGGCCAGGAGCTGGGCGCGGAAATTGAAACCTTCCAGACCAACTGCGAAGGCGCGATGTGCGAGCGCATCCATCAGGCTCACACCGACGGCGTCGATGCGGTCTTGATCAACGCAGGCGCGTGGACGCATTACAGCTACGGCATCCGCGACGCGCTGGCGATTTTGACCTGCCCGATTGTTGAAGTGCATATGTCCAACATCCACGCCCGCGAGCCGTTTCGCCATGTGTCGGTGTTCGCCGAGATTGCCAAGGGGCAGATTTGCGGCTTTGGCGCGGACAGCTATTTGCTCGGGCTGCGGGCGGCGGTGTCGGCGGTGCGCGCTGCGGGCGGCTGACGCGGCGAGGCTATGAAACGCCTGATTCTGTGCGCCGATGATTTCGCCATTAACGCGGCGGCGTCTGAAGGCATTGCCGCGCTGGCCCGCGCCGGGCGCTTGAGCGCCACCAGCGTCATGGTGCTGTCGCCGCGCTGGGCCGGTGACGCGACGCTGCTGCAGGATGTACGCGGGCGCATCGACGTGGGCCTGCATCTGGACTGGACCAGCGACTTTGCCCGCGCTAGCGGGCATGGGCTGTCGCTGCGCGGCGCGATGCTGCGGGCGCTGCTGGGCGGCTTTGACCGGGCTGCGGCGCGCGCGGTGATTGAGCACCAGCTCGACGCGTTTGAAACCGTCTGGCAGGCGCCGCCTGACCATATCGACGGCCATCAGCATGTGCAGCAGTTTGCCGGTATCCGCGAGGTGCTGGTCGAAGCGCTGCAGGCGCGTTACCCGGCCACGGGCGGCGCTGAACGGCGGCCTGAATTGCGCCCTTATTTGCGCCTGTCCACCGGCACGGCATCGGACAAACGCTTCAAAACGCGGCTGATTGGCGGCATGGGTGCAGCGGCGCTGGCCCGGCTGGCGGGCGCGGTCGGCATGAGCTGCGCCCCGGCCCTGTCCGGCATTTATGATTTTGACGGCGGCGGCGCGGCTTATGGCGCG
>CAIYKK010000064.1 GCA_903926695.1 uncultured Burkholderiales bacterium | reverse complement strand
GGCTTGCATATTTGCGTGAGCCGTCAGCTTCAATTGACGTATAGGTCTGAATAACAAAAAATGCGTCAATTGAAATGATGACTGCTGCAAACAACAGGCAAATATATGCAGCCGTTCTCGCATTCGAGCGGGCCGAATCTTCTTGATACATAGTCATTTTGATAGTCCTTTAATGTGAACGGGCGGCGGCAGAGCGCAGGCCAAACGGGCTGATCTTGAGCGTCTGGCAAGCGCTCTCCAAGACGAAGCGGTTCATGTTTTTCCCGGCGCGGTAGCTGTTGACCACCTCGGCAGCTTTGACCACCCACGGCGGCGAGTCGGGGGCGATGCTGATATCGCTGGTGCTGGAGGGCATCGCGGGTGCTGCAGGTGCTGCAGACTTGGCAGGCGCTGACTCTGGGGCAGGGGAGACCTTGGCACGGTACGCTGCCATCACAGCATCACGCACTGCACGGCTTCTGGCAATTTCCTGCTCTGTCGGCGGCGGCGGCGGTGGTGGTGGCGGGCTGGCGGGCGCTGCGGGCACGGTGATGCTGGCGCGGATGCTGTCGGTCAGCCAGGTGGCTTCAAACCGCGCCCATTTCCGATCTTGGTTGCAGCACACCTGCAGCGCTTGCTCCAGCGTCAGGCCAGCAAGGGTAGCCTGCTGGCGCATCTCTGCGATCAAGGTGTCGGTGATCTGGCCCTTGCGCTTGGATTTGCGAATGGCCGCGAAGTCGGCCAGGACTTTGGGGTTCACTCCTTCAACCACATCGAGCACCGGCAAAGCCGGGGCCGCGTCAGCGCTCTGTGTTCTTTCAGAGTTAGGAGACAGTTCTAATACAGTTAGGGTGGTGATTTCGACAGGTTTTATGTCGTTTTTTGCAACTTCCGTGTCGTTTTCCTGCATGTTTTCTGCAAAATCCGCAGGCGACGAGCAGGGCGGGGCCGAGTTATCCACAGATTCATCGGAGATTTCGGAGTTATCCATAGGCTGATCAGCGGCGTCGAGCACCACGGTGCGCATCGGGAACACCAGTGGCACCAGGCTTTCGAGGTGCGCGGAGTAGTGCGTGGTGCGGCCAGTGCGCAGCCGTGGGCGGATCAGGCCAGCGGTCTGCAGCTTGCGCAGGTGGCACTGCACCGTGCGTTCGTTCATCCCGCACATCAGGGCAAGGCGGCTGATCGAGGCCCAGCTCAGGCCGCTGTCGTCATTCAAATGGTGGACGATGCACTGCAGCACCAGCTTGTTACAGCCCTTGGGCAGGGCAGAGCGCCAGATTTTGGCGGCCATATCGAGGTTGAGTCGGCTCATGATGTCTCCTCAAGCCGCGAGGGCGTAGCGTTCAAACATCGGGGTGTAGCGCAGCGCCACCTTGCGGTGGTCGATCAGCGTGCTGTCCTCGTGCAAGTACAGCAGGCGGCCAGCGTCGCGCAAGATCTCGACAGTGGCGTCAAACTCGATCTTGGCCAGCGTCAAAGCGCGGCGCTCAAAACCGGGCAGGGTGCGCGCAAGGCTGGTCAAAAAGTCAATCGAGTAGGCGTCGATCAGGAACTCGGTCGCGGCGACGACGGCGCGCTCGCGCTCGATCTGGCGCTGGGTGG
>CAIYKK010000063.1 GCA_903926695.1 uncultured Burkholderiales bacterium | reverse complement strand
CTATCAGTTGGAGCAATTCGGCGCGCAGGCGCTCGTAGCCTTCAGGGGTGATGTAATTTTTGCCGCTTGCAGGCAGGGGCGCTGGCGCTGCATCGCTATCTTCTTCATCAGCGTCGGATTCTCTGGTGAAAGCTTTGTTCATGCGGTTGACCACGATTGGCTCTGGTCGGATCAGCCCGAGACAGGCAGATGCGGACACAAAAACGAAGAAGCCCTAGAACATTTCTGTTCTAGGGCTTGTCGTTTGGTGCGGCTGGCAGGAATTGAACCCACGACCCCTTGGTTCGTAGCCAAGTACTCTATCCAACTGAGCTACAGCCGCTGAAGTATAAATTATAGCGCACGAATTGCACTTACTTTCCAAGAAAGCAAAAAGAATGCAGCTTCATGCGCCGCGCCGCCTTGATTGGACGGATGGCCGCACTTGCGCCATATCAACAAGAAACAGCGCCAAGCCTTCCAGAATGAAAACTATTGCAACAGCCGTTAGCGCGGCCGCCTTGCTTGCCTCTATTTCATCCGCCAAAGGACACCGACATGAATGCTACAAAATTCTTCAGCCCCGCCTTGACCTGGCAGATGCCCGGCAGCGAACCGGCCACCGAAAGCGAACTACCCGACCTGAGTCGCCAGCAGTTGGTGATGCTCACCGAAATAACCTGCGCACTTTTGCGCAGCAGTGAAGCCATGCGAAAAATCCAGCAGGAGGCGGCGCAGCACGCATCGCTGCACCACGAAGCGGTCATGAAAAAGCTGCGCGCTCACTGCATGGCCGCAGACTTGCTTAATATCCAGTCAGAGCTGCTTCATTTCGACGTGGAAAGGGCCAGCCAGTACTGGCGGCAGATCGCCGCTGTGGCGATGCAGGCGCCGGTCGAAATCATGACCAGCGTCAGCCATCTGCGCGACAGTCCGGTAGCCGCCAGCTTGACTTCAATGCTGAACGCCTTTCAGGCGGCGCTGCCGCTGGTCAACGGCTTTTTTCCGAGCCGACCCAACTACGCCATTGAGTAGCGACCAATCAGCGAAGCGGCCTTGAGGCACCGAAGGCTGCGGCGACTTGCGAAATCTCAATCCACAAAGAAAGCAGGCTGGTTATATTTATATTTAAAACCCAGGTTTGTGGTCGCTCTTGACATAAGGCTTTTGCGGAAAAAAACCGTTGCAGAAAAGAACGCCCATTGGCGCGCTTGCGCGAAGCCCGGCCAAATTTGTTGCGTCAGCTTTTTCATCCAACCCAAGGAGAAATATCATGAGCAAACTTCGTGCTCTGGATCCCGCCTTTGGCGACTCGTTTGAAACCGCCCTGCGCCGCTTTTTTACGCCCATCGCTTTCGAGGCCGATCCGCAGGATCTGAAAATGCGGGTCGATCTGTCAGAAAAAGACGATGCTTATCAGGTCAAAGCCGACATTCCAGGCGTGAAAAAGGAAGACATCAGCGTGCGGATTGACGGCAACGTGGTGCAGATTGATGTCGAAGTCAACCGCGAAAAAGACACAAAAGCCGATGGCGACAAGCTGCTGCGCAGTGAGCGCTACTGGGGCAGTATTTCACGCACCTTCAGCTTGGTCCATGACGTGGACGACACCAAGGTGCAGGCCAAATATGCCAATGTCGTTCTGACTGTGCCATAAACCCGTGCCCGCTTCATTCAGACCCGCCACGCGCAAAGTCAGCACCCCTGCAGCCGCAGCAAAGGCTGCAGGCTGGCCGACTCGCTCAGTGCAGGCGTACTTCAAAAGCCCGGCGCAGCCCTTCCAGGTCGATCAGGCGGATGTGGCGCTTGTCCACTTCCAGCAGCCGCAACTGCTGGAACGCCGAGAAAGTGCGGCTCACTGTCTCCAGCGTCATGCCCAGGTAGCTGCCGATTTCGGCGCGCGACATGCGCAGGTGAAATTCGCTGGCCGAGTAGCCGCGCGCTTTGAGGCGCTGCGACAGGTTCAGCAAAAAGGCGGCCAGGCGCTCTTCGGCGTTCATGCTCCCGAGCAGCATCATCAGGCTGTGCTCGCGCAGGATTTCGCGGCTCATCAGGCGGCCCACGACCTGCTGCAGACCGGAGTTGCCCATCGCCATATCGGTCAGGTGGGCGTAGGGAATCACGCAGACTTCGGCGTCTTCCAGCGCGGTGGCGCTGCTGGCATGCACGCCATTGGCGACACCGTCGAGTCCCATCACTTCGCCCGCCATGTAAAAGCCGTTGACCTGCTCGCGGCCGTCGGCCAGCATGAGGTTGGAGCGGAAGGTGCCGCTGCGCACGGCGTAAATGAACTGGAAACGATCACCCTCGCGGTACAGAATCTGACCCATCTTGACCCGGCGGCGGCCAAACTTCATGTCGTCGAGCCGCTGGATGTCGCTGCTGGAGACGCCGCAGGGCACGCACAACTCGCGCAGATGGCAGCTGGAGCAGAGCACACGCAGTGGTACCACCGGCGCAGAGGTTAAGGGAATATCCTGTTGCCGCAAGGCAATGTGGACAGGGGCTGTGAAAGCTTCAAGAACGGCGACTGGCATGATGTGAGTTACTCCTTCTGGGGGCGCTGAGGGTGTTAATAGGCGGTGTGCTGCGAAGCTTTGACGACGGCATGCGCAAGCTGGTCAAATTCGTCGCTCTTGTCGAGAAAATCCTCGGCCCCTTCGCCGAGATAGGACTGGCGCTCATCGGGGCTGGCGTTGCTGCCGAACACCACAAAAGCGATGCTGGGCGCGACATGGCGCACGGCCCGCAGCACTTGCAGGCCCGAGCCGCCATCAAGCTCGGCGCTGAGCACGACGACGTTGGGGTAAGCGGCCAGGATGCCGTCAATCGCATCCTGCGGTGTTTTGGCCTGGCCCACGACGGTGATCGTGCTGGTGTCCAGGATCAAGGCGATGCGCTCGTTGATCGCAGGAGAGTCATCGGCAATGAAAACGCTGACGGATTTGTTTCGGTGAGGCATGCCTCAACTATGACGGGTATTGCTGCAATGCAGCATCGGGCACGGCTGAATGTAAGTGTCAGACAACACGCTGTTGGCGCGATACCTGCACCACATTCTGCTAGGCATACCCCTAATCGCCAAAGAGTGCCCAGCCTACGAAACCGGGTAGGCACCCAGGCATCCCGATGCGCGGGCAGTGGTAACGGAGGGACGTTTTTGAAACCCGCTCCGTCCGGCAGTTGGCATGTTGTCATGGTAGGGGTCTGGGGGCGGGCGGGCTTGACAAGCATCAAGCGGGGCAAAGGCAGCGCGGGCGCCGCCGCGTGCTCAAGGCTCTAGCGGCTCCGTCACGCCGTGCTTGAGGGCGTAGCGGATTAGTTCGCTCTGGTTGGTCAAGCCCATTTTCTGCATCAGGTTGGATTTGTGAGTGCTGATGGTTTTGGCCGACAGGTTCAGCCGGGCAGCGATGTCGGTCACGGACACGCCGATGGCAATCAGGCGAAACACTTCAAATTCGCGGTCCGAGAGTTTTTCGTGGGCCGCCACCCCCGCGCCCTGCATGCTGCCCATGGCGAGCTGCTCGGCGACATCGGCGCTGATAAAAGCGCCGCCTGCGGCAATCTTGCGCAGCACCTGAAGCAGCTGGAGCGGCGCGCTTTCTTTGGTGAGGTAGCCGCTGGCGCCGGACTTGATGGCGCGCACGGCGTATTGAAGTTCTTGGTGCATGCTCAGCACGAGGATACGCAGACGGGGTTTCTCGCCGCGCACCAGCTTGATCAGCTCCATGCCGCTGCGCCCCGGCATGGACAGGTCGAGCAGCAGCACGTCGAAATCGGCGCCGCGCACCTGCTGCATCACCTCGGAGCCGTCGGCCGCCTCACCCACCACCATCATGTCATCAGCCGAGGTGATGATGCGCTTGAGCCCTTCGCGCACGATGGCATGGTCATCGGCAATCACGATTCTGATCATTTGGCTGGCCCCTTCGCGGGTGGTTGCGCCAGGGGAATATAGACCTCGACGCAGGTGCCCTGCCCTGGCGCGCTGTTCAGCGTCGTGCTGCCACCGAGAAGCTGGGCGCGCTCGCGCAAGCCCATCAGGCCCATGGATTGCGGCTTACGCGGCGCGACCGTGAAAAATCCGCAACCGTTGTCCTGTACCCGCAGCACCACGCCGTCGGGCACTTTGCCCAGCGTCACCCGAACCTGCGAGGCGCTGGCATGCTTGGCCACATTGGCCAGCGACTCCTGCACGATGCGAAACACCGCCGTCGCATAAGGCTCCGGCAGATCAAACTCCAGCCCCTCGTCCACCGACAGCTGGCAAACCACGCCGCTGCGCTGGGTGAAGCGCCCCGCCAGCCACTCAATCGCTGGTAGCAGGCCCAAGTCGTCGAGCAGCATGGGCCGCAGATCGGCGGCAATGCGGCGCGTGGCCATCACTGTGCGGTCTATCATTTCGACCATGTCGGTGAGCCGGGCGGCGGCGGCTTCGGGCGTGTACACGGCGTGGTCACGCACCCAGAGGGCATCCATTTTCAGCGCCGTCAGCGATTGCGCCAGCTCATCGTGCAGCTCACGCGCCACACGGGCTTTTTCCTCTTCGCGGATGGCGTTGGCGGCCAGGGCAAAAGCGCGGTGCTCATGCACAGCGCGCAGGGAATCGGACAAGGGGAGCAGCGCGCCGGGCGTCGGCTGGAACTCCTGCCCCATCACGCGCGGCCCATAAAAGTGGTGGCAGGCCAAGGCGCCCATTGTCATCAATGGAACGGATTTCGCGCCAAACTGAAGACGGTTTTCCATAAATCCTCCTGAAGCTTTTCTCCTACCGGGCCAAACCTTACAGTTTTTCAGCCGTGACAGCACGGCTTAAAGAGAGCGGTTTTGCACAAACTCGGGAGGAAATTTTTATCGTTGTGTCAGGGTTCAACCTTAGGGCAAATCGCCAGCAAATCTGCTAGGAACAGGCGTTGAACTACCAATGATTGCGGTAGTTACACATTGTTCTATCCACTAATGGCTAATTTGGAGTAAGGAAAATGACAGCAAGCGGCTTGCGTGGGTGAAGGATTCAGACCCGCATCATGAGCCCAAAATTCTTTTTAAAAGACTAGGTGG
>CAIYKK010000062.1 GCA_903926695.1 uncultured Burkholderiales bacterium | reverse complement strand
GGTGAACAGCCTGAAAGGCGTTTCCAGCCGGTTGATGCGAAAAGAGTATGGAGATTTCCACCCTTGTCTAAAACGTCGTGGCGTGCTGTGGTCGCCAAGCTACTTTGCCGCATCGTGTGGGGGCGCGCCGATTGAAATACTCAGGCAGTACATCCAGCAGCAGGCTATCGACGCGTAGGCGCTCAGACCCCGGCATCAATGCCGGGGCTTGTCGCTTGGGGAGGGTCAATGAGTAGTCGCTCCAAACGCCGCTGAAGCGTTCGCCGCTAAGCAGCCACCCCGGTGCGCTGCGCCAGCGCCTTTTCCAGCGCGGCAATGCCTATCCCTTGGGGCCGTTCAGCAATGAGGGCTTCAATCAGGGCGAGGTTTTCAATCTGCGTCAACGGTTTCTCCTTCTCCTGCCGGGCGTGGATTTGTCGCGCCTTGTCGCGCTAGAGAAAAATCGTCCGAAAGGCCACCACACTTGTCATGACATCATACGGACGTTATCATCACGCCATCGTTAAAAAGGAGTCGGCTATGTCCACCTTGAATTTTTCAAAAACAGAGCGGATTGATGTTCGTGCCAGCAGTTCCGTCAAGCAACTATTGCAAGAAGCGGCGCGTGCCTGCCACAAGAATGTCAGTGAATTCCTGCTCGATGCCGGTATCACTGCCGCCAATCACGCGCTGGCTGACCGGCGCCATTTCGCGTTGAGCGATGCCCAGTGGGACGAATTCCAGCAAGCCCTTGACCGGCCAGTACATGCCAAGCCGCGCCTGCACAACCTGCTGTCCAAGCCGGGAGTGCTGGATTGAGTGCATCGGTTTTTGGCGCCGTCAGCAAACTTCAAGCCGCCGATGCCGTCGAGTCTTTTGATTGCGGCCAGCCTGCGCTGAACCACTTTTTGCAGCGCTATGCCCTCATCAACCAGAAAGCCAACAGCGCGCAGACCTATGTCAGCCGCAGCGCTGACGGCGTGGCCGGTTTCTACAGCCTGAGCGTGGGCAGCGTCAGCCCGGAATCTGCGCCCGTGCGTGTCATCAAGAGCTTGGCCCGCCATCCGGTGCCTGTGATGATTCTGGCCCGACTGGCCGTTGATCTAAACCATCAACGCCAGGGATTGGGGCAGGCCCTGCTCAAGGACGCCTTGCTGCGCACCGCGCAGGCCGCCGACATTGCCGGGGTGCGCGCCTTGCTGGTTCACGCCAAGGACGAAGCGGCGCGGCAGTGGTACGAATCCTGGGAGTTCGAGCCCAGCCCGACGGATTCATTGCACCTGTTTTTGATGGTGAAGGATTTGAAGGCGATCCTGCAAGGGTAAAAATCCGGCTGTCGTCGGGAGACCTTTCCGACATTCAGGTCAAAGCGCTGGAAGAAGGCATTCCCTATCAGACGCTCATTGATCCAGTCATCAAGATGCCTTCTTGATTTTCATCTTCTCAAATTTAGCCTTGTACTCTTGCACCTTGTCTTTCATGACCGCGCCCAAAGGCTGCGTGGTTTTGATGACTTTTTGCAACCGCTCAGTGTCTAAAGGTTTTTTTCCATCGACGAAAGCGCTTTCAATCGCGTCTTTGACAATCGCTTCAATGTCGGCACCGGAATAATCGTTGGTGTCTTTGGCCAGTTGCTCCAGGTTGACACCGTCATTCAACTTGCCGCGCTTCTTGAGGTGCAGACTGAATATTTCCTTACGCTCGGTTTCAGTGGGGAAATCGACGTAAAAAATCTCGTCAAACCGCCCTTTACGCAACAATTCAGGCGGCAGGGCTGAAATGT
>CAIYKK010000061.1 GCA_903926695.1 uncultured Burkholderiales bacterium | reverse complement strand
TGGTTTTATCTTCATGGAAGCCGTCTGATGGATGTGAATGACGTGCCCCAAGAGGGCAACTGCACACTGGGCAGCCATCGCAAGGCGCTGTACGCCAAAGATGCCTCGGGCAAGATGGTAATCGTCCCCTCGCTCGGCTCCGAAGTCGATGAGACCGTCACCCTGCAGGCGGTGCGCCGCATGCAGGCGCTGACCGACGACGCTAAAGCGCGTGTGCTGGCCGGGCAAAGTGCGCCGCTGGAATACTGGATGTGCGCCCGCCGTATGGATGTGGCGCTGCTGTCGCAAGTCAGCGGTATCTGGCAATGGCGCATTCGCCGCCATTTCAATCCGCAGCGTTTCGCCCGGTTATCACCGCGCCTGCTGGCCCGTTATGCCGAAGCGCTCGGGTTGCCCCCTGAACAGTTGAAAACCCGACCATGAACAGTACCGTTACTACTTTTAAGCATCGCCACGCGGCGCATTGTGAAAGCGGCGCTGCCGCCAACTTGTTGACGCACCACGGTGTAAAAATTTCCGAGGCGATGGCCTTTGGCTTGTCTTCCGCCTTGTCGTTCGCCTACCTGCCGATCATCAAGATCACCGGTTTTCCGCTCATTGCGTACCGCATGCCGCCTAAGTTCATCCTCAAGGGCATGCGCAAACCGTTTCAGGCGAACTTTCGTTTCGAGACCTTCCGTGCGCCTGACGCTGGCATGCAACGACTTGACGAACTGCTGGCGCAAGGCAAAGTCGTCGGGCTGCAAACTTCGGTGTTTTGGCTGCCGTACTTCCCGGAAGACATGCGCTTTCATTTCAATGCGCACAACCTGCTGGTTTATGGCAAAGACGGCGACGACTATCTGATCAGCGACCCGGTGACAGACCTGCCGCAGCGCTGTGCCAGTGCTGACCTGCAACGCGCCCGATTTGCCAAAGGCGCACTCGCCCCCAAAGGTTTATTGTATTTTCTGGAGGGCATTGGGCGCACCGATGTCAGCGCGGAAGCCGTCAAAAGTGCCATCAAGAAGACGGCTCGCATCATGTTAGGGCCCATTCCTCTTATCGGCGTGCGCGGTATGCGCATGCTGGCGAATCAGGTGGCTAAGCTCGACACCTCGGAGCACAGCCTCAACTACGTCGGTCACATCGTGCGCATGCAGGAAGAAATTGGCACCGGCGGCGCAGGTTTCCGTTTTATCTACGCGGCGTTCTTGCAGGAAGCGGCGCAAATTACCGGCCTTACCGAACTATCGGTGCTGTCGGAACGCCTGAACGAGATTGGCGATGGCTGGCGTGAATTTGCCTTGAAAGCCGCACGCATGATCAAAGGCCGCGAGATTTTCGAGCCCAAGAAGCTGGCCGAGATGTTGCGCGCACAAGCCGAGAGCGAAACTGCATTTTTCCGAGCCCTCAAAACCGCTGTCGCCTGATGCTGGCCATTCGCAACCTGAGTTTTCGCTATCCCACAGCGAACGTCGCGGCGCTCACCGAGGTCTCGTTCGAGGCACGACGTGGCGAAGTGCTGGGTTTGCTCGGCCCCAATGGCGCGGGAAAAACCACGCTCATTGCGCATCTGTCAGGGCTGTTGCCGCTTCAGAGCGGCGACATCACGGTGGACGATCAACCTTTGGCGGCGATGCGTGCCCGTCAGCCGACGCGCATCGCGGTGGCCCCGCAGGAGTACGCTTTTTATCCCAGCTTGAGCGTAGCTGAGAATCTGGCTTGTTTTGCGGGCGTGGGCAGTCTGTCTGGCAGCGATAAAAAATCACGCATTGCCGAATGTCTGGCCTTTTCTCAATTGGAGCGCTACGCCTCGGTGCATGCAGATCGTCTCTCGGGCGGCCTCAAGCGGCGTCTCAATCTGGCCATTGCCTTGCTGCACCGGCCCGAGTTGTTGCTGTTCGACGAACCCACCGTTGGCGTTGATCCGCAATCACGGGCCTTTTTGCTGCAAGCCATCAAACAGCTGGCGCAGGATGGCTGTGCCGTGATTTACACCTCGCACTATATGGAAGAGGTCGAGGCCATCGCCGACCGCGTGGTCATTCTCGATCAGGGCCGGGTGCTGACGCAAGGCCTGTTGACCGAACTCCTCAATGCCAGCGGGACGCTGTTGCAACTGGCCGTTGAAGGTGACGAAATGGACCGTTTGAAAACCTTGTTATCGCCCTTTGGCGAAGTCACTCCCCACGGGGTTGGCGTGCAACTTACGTTGGCGTCCCGGCGCAGTTTTGCGGCGGTCATCGCGGCTGTGGACGCGGCCGGGATGGTCGTCAGCCATGCGCGTTTTGGCCATGCCGATCTGGAGCAGTTGTTCATGTCGCTCACCGACCACGCTTTGCGAGACTGACCATGCTGCTGGCCTTGATGAAAAAAGAACTGCTGGCGCTGTCACGCGACATTCACGGCATGGGGGCGCTGTTCATCATGCCGATGGTGTTCATCATCGTCATGTCGATGGCGCTGAAAGATGTTTACACCCCCGCCACCAAGAGCCTGGCCTACGCCGTCGCCAATCAGGATCAAGGCAAAACGGCGGACAAATTGATCGAGCGCTGGGCCGTCGAAGCCGGTGCCGCACAGCCCTTGCCCGAGCAATGGCAAGACGAAGTTCGCGCAGGTCGCCTGAAATACGTGCTGGTGGTTGAGGCTGGTTTCTCCAAAGTCATGGATGACCTCGCCAGCCAAGGCGACGCCAAGGCGCGCCTGCTGACCGAGCCGGGTTTGGACAACAGCGTGTTCGCCACCAACCGCATGCGCCTGCTGGCCATCGCGGCAAAACTGCGTGTCGAAGGCCTGCTGGCCAAGTTGCCCAGCAAGCTCAATACCTCCGCGTTGAGCGGTGACGCGCCCGTGGCGGCAGAGCGCATGAGCGTGGGACCGCGCCCGACTGCCGTGCAGCAAAACGTGCCCGCCTGGCTGGTGTTTGGCATGTTCTTTGTCGTAGCTTCTATTGCAGGTTTGTTTGTCGAAGAGCGCGCTTGCGGTGCTTTGTCTCGTTTACGCAGTCTGGGCGCTAGGCCGTGGCAATTGATCGTCAGCAAAATTGTTCCCTATTTGGGCGTGAATGGTGTGCAGGCGATGTTGATGCTGGCGGTAGGCGTCTGGCTCATGCCCGAGATTGGCGGCGAAGGCTTGTCGCTGCAAGGGGTTCATTGGGGGGCTTTGTTGCTAATGCTGTTGGCCATCAGTCTGGCGGCCGTCAGTCTGGCGCTGGCCGTGGCCTGCCTGGTCAGCACCCACGCACAGGCCGCCACTCTGGGGCCTATTCTCAACGTGCTGATGGCTGCTTTAGGCGGCGTGATGGTGCCGCTGTTTGTCATGCCGCCGGTGATGCAGAAAATAGCGACCTACTCGCCCATGAACTGGGGGCTTGAAGGCTTGCTCAATGTGTTGCTGCGCAACGGCGACGTGGCCAGCGTGCTGCCCCAAGTCGGGCGACTGGCTGGTTTTTCAACGCTGATGTTTCTGATTGCATATCTCCTGTTCCGCCGACGGGTTTGACGCAGAAATCAACTGTTCGCGTTCCCCAAAGCTGCATGTTAATGCCGATGTACTTACCAATGACTGGACTCTCCATGAGATTATTTTTTCTAACAAGTTGTGTATTTTTTGCATTAACGCAGTCCGCTCAGGCTCAGAACGCAAACTTGCCGTTATGGGAGATCGGTGCTTTTGGGGGCTTCGCCTCGACCCCGGCCTACCCCGCCTCTACAGAGCGTTCTTCGCGTGCTTTGGTACTGCCATTTCTCATTTATCGAGGGGATGTACTGCGTGTTGACCGCAACAGCATTGCTGCACGTATCACGCATACTGATGACTACGAGTTTGATATCGGCTTTGCAGGCTCATTGCCTGCAAAATCTGATGGGATTGCGATACGCCGTGGTATGCCGGACTTGGGCACTCTGATCGAGTTTGGTCCACGTTTCAAAATGACCTTGAACCGACCAACGCCGACCAGTCAAATTCGGCTGGAGGTTCCGTTGCGTGCCGTGATTGAAATCAATAATGGCGCACGTACGCAGGGTGTGTCGTTTGAACCCAAGCTGGTTTATGAAAATGTCAATTTAAGCTCAGGTTGGGGTATGTCCGCCAGCGGCAGTCTGCTATTCGGCGACAGCAAGTTAAACAGCTATTTATACGGTGTTTCACCACAATTTTCAACCGCCAACCGCCCAACTTACGACGCACAGGCCGGGCTGATTGCGACACGGTTTGACCTGGGCACGACCAAAGACATCACGCCGGATGTCAGAGTGTTTGGATTTATTCGCTACGAACTTTATGCTGGCGCAGCCAATCGTGCCAGTCCACTTTTCCGTCAATCCAGTGGCGCTAGTGTCGGTATCGGGTTTACGTGGACGCTGGGCCGTTCTGAGAGTCGCGCTGCCAACTAGCGCAAAGTCCCCCCGCCGGAGCGCAACGCGAAGGCTTCAGATCAGAATGGACTACGCTCATTTCCGCCACACTTTCACCACATTCTTCGCCGGAGTTTGGCTTTTAATCAGGCTCAACTTGTTGTGGCCTTGAGCCAAGAGGAGAGAAAAGATGGAGTTGTTGAGTCAACCGCAGGGCAATGGTGTGGTGGTGATTGCCTGCCGCGAGGAAAACCTCGACGCGAGCAATGTGCGGGAGTTCCGCGATGCCATTCAGACGATCACAAAAGACCAGATCAAGGTGGTGCTGGACATGTCGTGCCTGAAGTTTGTGGACAGTTCTGGCTTGGGTGCCTTGATTGCCTGTCTGCGCGATGCCAACAGCCGCAAGGGCGATTTCCGCCTGAGCGCCATGTCGCGCTCGGTGCTGGCCCTGTTTGAATTGATGCGCATGCACCGGGTGTTCAATATTCACGACACCGTGGAGGGCGCCGTCAGCTCTTTTGGCTGACAAGCACGCCACCAACAAGGCTTCTGCCATGGTCGATTTCAACCGCAATGTTCACTGTCTTTTGGGTCTGCCTTTTGATGCGGTCAGCCTGGCGCAGGCCGCGAAGCGTCTGGAGCAGGCGCGCACCAGCGGCCAGCGCTGCTTTTTGTCAACGCCGAACCTGAACTTTGTCATCACCAGCCTGCATGACGCCCTGTTTCGCGCTTCGGTATGCCGCAGCGACCTGAGCCTGGCAGACGGCATGCCGCTGGTCTGGGCGGCCCGGCTGCTGGGCGTTCCGGTGCGTGAGCGTGTCAGCGGGGCCGGGGTGTTCGACTTTTTACGGCGCAATTCGCCGACCCTTTGGAATATTTTCTTTTTTGGCGGACAAATGGGCCGGGGACAGGAAGCCTGTCTGGCCATCGGTGACCGGGAGGAGGTGATGCAGCCTGTCGGCTATATCTACCCCGGATTTGGGGACATCGAACACATGAGCCGCACCGAGCTGATCGAGTGCATCAACAGCAGCGGTGCCGATATGCTGGTGGTGTCGCTCGGCGCTTCCAAGGGCCAGTCATGGATTTTGCATAACCTGCAAGGTTTGACGACGCCCGTGATCAGCCATTTGGGCGCGGTGGTCAATTTCGTCGCGGGCACGGTGTCGCGCGCACCGCGCTGGATGCAGCGCAGCGGGCTGGAGTGGCTCTGGCGCATCAAGGAAGAACCGCAGCTTTTCCGCCGTTATTTCCATGATGGCCTGGGATTTCTTCGCCTGCTGGTGGTGCAGGTGTTGCCGCTGGCGCTGCTGCAGCGCGTCGGCGCGCCGCCACCGGGTGACTTTGAACGCGCCCATCTCAGCCACCCGCAGGGCGCGGACACCAGTTTTGCGCGTCTGGCAGGCGCCTGGGGCCAGGACAATCTCACGCCAGTGCGGCGCGAGTTTGAGCGCCTGCTGGCCCGTGGTGTCGATGCGACGCTGGACATGGCCGATGTCACCGCGATGGACAGCGCTTTCCTCGGCCTGACGCTGTTGCTCGACGAGGCCTTGACGCAGCAGGGCGTCCAGTTGCACCTGATCAACCTCAACCCCCGGCTGCGGCGTCTGCTGCGGCTTCACGGCGTTCACCATCTGGCGCTCCAGTGAAGCAGCGCGATGTTCAGGCGTTGCGGGGTTTTGCCTGTCTGCTGCTGGTGCTCTACCACGTAGTGGGCAATGACCCGACCCGTGGACTGCAGATCGGCGACGGCCCTTTGCGCACCCTGATCAACGCTCTGGCTGCCGTGCGCATGCCCTTGTTTGCGCTGCTTGCCGGTGCCATGCAGGCGCGCTATCCCCGCTGGGGCAGTGCGCTGATGGGCGACAAGTTCCTGCGGTTGATCATTCCCATGCTCACGGTCGGCTCGCTGTTTTCCGTTGTGCAGTCTCTCGTGCCCGGAACCAACACCCAGGTGACAGACTGGCATTTGCTGCACCTGCTGCCGGTGGCGCATTATTGGTTTCTGGAAGCGCTGTTTTTGCTGTTTGGGGTCATGGCCCTGCTCCAGCGTTTCAACATGCTCGATACCGTGCCGCGTTTTGCGCTGGTATTTGGTGCCAGCGTGGTGGCTTACTTGGCGCATCCGGGCACGCCCTGGCTGGCTATTTCCGGCATGTTTTATTTGATGCCTTATTTTTTATCCGGTTTTGCCCTGGAACATTTCAAAGTGTGCCAGCCGAACGTCAAGCGTCTGGCGCCAGTGCTGTTTGTCATGGGCGCCATCATCATGCTGATGTGGGCCAACCCGGTGGCGGAACCCGACCGGTTCGGCTGGGCCATGCTGGCGACCGGGCTGCTGTCCAGCGCGGCGTTCTGGCTGCGCCCGGTGCGGGCGGCGTGGCTGGCCCGTATCGGTGATTTTTCTTACACCATCTTTTTGTTCCATGTGTTTTTTACCAGTGCTTCGCGCATTGTCCTGAACCATCTGGGGGTTCATGCCACGGCGGTGCATGTGGCCGTCGGCGTGGCGGCGGGCTTGATCGGCTCGATAGCGATTCATGCGCTGGTCACGCGCTCGATTGCCTTGAAGGCGCTGGTATGGGGGCAGTTTGGTCAAAAGCGCAGACCTGAACGTCCATCAGACACGTCCGGGTTGCCAGCGCCCCCGCCTGCCTGCTCATCATGAAGTTCAACGGTTTGATGCCACTCCTGGCGCTGGCTTATCTGG
>CAIYKK010000060.1 GCA_903926695.1 uncultured Burkholderiales bacterium | reverse complement strand
TCGCGGTTGAACATGTCCATTGGCGCTTTGGCCGGGATGAACAGCAGCTGGGTGTATTCGGTCGAGCCTTCGACGCGGTTGTGCGTGGTGGCCAGCGGCGCTTCCTGGTCGTAGCTGATTTGCTTGTAGAACTCGTCGTAGTGTTCTTACGGGATGTCTTTTTTGGCGCGGGTCCACAGGGCTGCGGCAAACTGCGCACCGCCTTGATGAGCCTGCAAAAGTTTGACCTCGGCGGTTTCAGCGTGGACTATCCGGGCGCGGCGCCGTTTATGGCTTCGCGCTATGTCGATCTGGGCGTGCCGGGGGCAATGGCCGCTTTGTCGCTAACCCAGCCCTTGAAAATTCCAAGGCGCTTACCTGCGCTCCGCTGTCTGCAGTGGAGCGCAGGCCGTGGCGCTACAGCATGAAGTCCGCAGCGCTGAGGCTGCTCACGCCCGTCAGGACAATGGCGAACTCGGCCGCCGTGTCAGCATCGGTGCTGCCGTCCAGGATGTGGTGAAGCGCATCAACGCGCGGCTGACCTGTGGCGTTACCGGTGAAAGCTGACACCGTGCCCAGGAATTTGAAGGCTTGGTCGCCCGCTAGGGCCGTATTGGCATCCACGCCCAGCAGGTCGATTTTGTCGCCCGCGCTGCCGGTGAGCTTGTCGGCGTAACTACTGCCCCGAGTTTTTCCACGTTCTTGAGCGTGTCGCTGCCAACGATGAGCACGCCCAGCCGGTAAGTCACCGCCACGATCAGGCGACAGTCCTGCTCATCTTATAATTCTGCAACTCCACGCTGGTGGGGCCGGTGCTCAAAACGCCGTCAGTGATTCCGAGGTACATCGCCACCGAAGCGCGGTTTCTTCGCGCCAAAATTCGTTTTTGGACGTGAAGGTGTTGCTTGTCCGTAAGGCTGGCAGCATGGCGGAATCCATGTTTTGACCACCTTCACGTCCATCTTGCACGTCTCAAAAGCGTGCCGGATGGTTTTGAAGTCTCATTCCGGAGCCGAAACCATGACCACTACCACGCCCGCACCGGGCATCCTCACGCTGGGCGTCAAAAGCGCGCCCAGCCCTTTCGCCCCCACTCGCCGCCTGGCCATTGAAACCGCCCTGATCGGGGCGCTGTTCCTGGTGCGCACCGGCGGTGACATTCAACAGGCCGCGACCAGCGCCATGCTCAACCAGACTTGCGCCGATGCGCGCACCGGGGGTGCCGGATGATCGCTGCAATCCTTTTCTGTGGCCCCTACGTGGCGCGCAACGCGCTGGAAAATGCTGCGCGAACACTTTGATGACCACGTCGGCGTGGCCATGATTTTTGGCGGCGGCGTGATTGTTGGTGCCGCTGCATGGGCAATGAAAGGCGGTGCCGCATGATCTCCATAAAAATCATCATCCAGGCCCTGCAATGGGCTGCGGCCGTGCTCATGATTCTGAGCGTGTGGCTGCTGATCTGGAAAAAGCTGCTCTGGTGGGGTCTGGCCATCTTCCTGGCGGCAATGGGCCTGGCCCTCTGGCTGTCCTGGCGGGCTGAGCACGCCGCAGAGCTGGTGCAGCAGCTGGTGCTGACCGGCCTGTGCCTGTGGGGTCTGCTCAAGGGCCGGGTCCGCCCGCGCGCCAAGAAAGGTGGTTCGGCATGATGCTCCCCACCATCCCTGTCTGGGTGTTTCGCCTGATCTTTATGATCATGGCACCCATAGGCGCTGGGGCCGTCTGGCTGACGCGCAAATACTCCGTCAGCAGCTTGCACACGCAAAATCTCAGCGCCGAAGAAATCATGGTCCGCACGCTGTCCATCGACGTGCTGATGGCGGCGCACCTGGCCGCGTTCTTCATCGTCGCCCTGCTGCCCGGCGATAAGTTCCGCGCCTGGCGCTGGAAACTGATCGCCCTGGCGGTCAGCATCTGGGCCTTTGATGCTGGCAACATTTATCAGGCTAGGTTCTCCATCATGGACAAGGCCGATTCAACGCTGGCATCGGCGGCTGAGCGGTACAAGACCAAGAAAAAGACCATCGAAGACCTGCAGGCGTCGGCGAAAGAACGCCGCGCCCAGGCAGATCGGGAGTGGGCAAATGGGCGCTGGACTGACGCCAAAAATGGCCGCAACAAAGCGTCAGCTGAAAGCGATGAGGCCGTGCGCCTGACGAAAGAGCTGGACAAGATGCCCGACGGCGCTGGCTCCAGCGAGGTCAAGGCATGGGGCGGTGAAGAAGGCGCACGGTGGCGCGCAATGATCGAGGCCGGGCTTGTCAGCTTCGTGTTGATAGTGGCGGCGGGCCTGGCCGGGGCGATGGTGCGCGAGCTGCTGCTGCTCGCCGCTGCTGCCCGGCCTGTACCCGCTCAGCCCTCTACCCCGGCACCTGCATCCATACCGGTACCCGCAGAAAAGCCGGTCGCACCCGTGACGCCAGCGCCCGCACCCAAGGTCAGCTACGACGTGCCGCACCTGCTACTGAAAACGCTGGGGTTCGGCTTCGTCGCCGCTGGCGCTGCTGCACCAGCTGCCGAAGCTGCCCAGGTGCAAAGCGCACCGGCACCTGCTGCGCTGCACTCCGTACCCGCTGCGCAAAAGCCCGCCCCAGCGGCACCCGCCGACGCCATACCCGAACGGGTATACCCGGTTAAGGAAAGCGTACCCGCAGAACCAGAGCCAGCCCCCGTACCCGCTGCACCCGTACCCGTACCTGATCGGGTAGGGGCGTCCATACCCGATCAGGTACGGCACAAGCCAGAGCGGGTACGCCCAGCCATACCCGCAGAAGCAACCCGTACCCGTACCCGTACCCGCAAACCGCATACCCCCAGGCCCGTGCCATCGGTGCGCTACGACACGGGTACGGACGAGGAGGCAGTCCGCTACCGCAAGGTGGTCGAGGCGGTCAAGGCTGGGCCAAAGAAGGGGATCAATCCATCCTATGCCGCCATCAGAAAGCTCGCTGGATGCAATCAAACTGTGGCCACAACATTTCGCGCCACGATGGCCGAGCGCGGAATCATCGAGCCAGACCCGGAAAATTCGGGCCAGTTCCGGCTCAAGGTGGCCGCATGAAAACCGCCCTGCTTTACCGTGTCGTATCGGAGAAGGTTGGCGTCAGCGACAGCTTCAGCGTGTTGCGCTCGCCCAGCATCGACGAGCCGAGGCATGTCCTGGGCAACGGCATGACGCTGCTGGGCGTCCAGCAAATGCCCCCGCGCTCAATCCAGCGGTGCGAGTCGCTGGAAGGCGGGGGAGAGGCCTACCTTGCGCTTGACCCGCCGCTGCGCGAGCTGCTTGAAGCGCCGCTTCGCGCAGAACTGGGGCGCAGGCTGGACGAATACTGTGCCGCAGTTCAGGGAGAGGCTGAGCGCGAAGTCGCAAGGCGTTTCGCCGACATCCGCACCGCCGCTGAGCGGGAAATCGAAAGGCGTTGCGCCGTCGCGGATTACCTGTCCAGTGGCCCCTGGCACTTGCGGATGTGGAGGGCGCTGATCTACAAGGCACCCGCCTTCCACTCTGCGCCCGTCTGACCAGCCCGGCACACCTTGAGGCGCACACAAAGCCCGCCATCAAGCAGGCTTTTTCACATCTGGCGCTGATGCAGCAGTGACCACGGAAAACACCCCCTATTTTGAGGAGGGCAGGGCTTTTAAACTGACCCCATTGGCGCGCACCAGCATTCGTTAGGCGGGCTTTGTTGCGTCTGGCGCTGAACTAAAACCCCCTATGGACCGTGGTCTGGAAGAGTGACCACCCCAAACCAATAGCTGATGAGTTGCTCGATTCCTGCCAGGAAAACGCCAAAATCGGCGAGCTTGACCAGGTAGGAATTGCAGCCCATCTGATAGAGACGCTGGATATCCAGGCGTTCGGCGGAAGTCGTCAGCGCGACGACGACAATGCTGCGAAGAGTTTCATCACGAGTGACCTTGCCCAGAAAAACGTATCCCTTGGTGAGTGTTTCAATTTTTACTCACCAGGCCGGGGGTGCTGCGGCTGGTTTTGGCGTGGGCGTGGCCGCTTGGGCCGGATGAGCGGCCTGTTCGTTAGTGGCGCTGTCGAGCCAGCCGCCGCTGGCTCCATAAGCGGCACCCAGCGCCAGCAGAATTGAAACCCCTAACGCCAGCGAACCGGCCTTGCGGGGCGTCTGGGTGCTGGTGGCGACTTCTTTCCAGCCGGTCAGCATGGGTTTGAGCAGTTTGTCTTTTTTGACGCGTTCGTAAAACACGATGGCCAGCACATGCAGGCTCAGCAGCGCATACAGCGCCGTGGCCAGTTGCTGATGCCAGCCGGTGAGCTTGTAGCTCAGCGCCTCACTGACCGACTCAGCCCAAGGACCGGTGAAGGCGATGTCGTCATTGCCAAACAGGCCGGTTCCCGCCTGCAGCGCCAGCAAGCCCAGCAGAGCCAGTACCGACAGCGCGCCCAGCGGATTGTGTCCCGCGCCGTTCCACTGGCCGCGCAGATACGCCCGCAACTGGCCGGGCGTGGGAACAAAGGTGACGAAGCGGGCGTAGGTGGAGCCAAAAAATCCCCACAAAACCCGAAACACCACCAACGCGATGATGACCACCCCGGCCTTGCCATGCACGTTCATCCAACTGCCGCCGAGCTGGCCGGTCACGATGGCCGTGCTGACTGCCGCGAGCAAAGACCAGTGAAAAATCCGCACAGGCAGATCCCACAGCGCAATGCTGATGCGTCCGCGCAAGGGCGGCGTGTCTGCCTGGGCAGTGTTGTCATACGGGATGTTGGGCGGGCTCGCTTGGATGCGCATGGCGTTTCTCTCAAGGCAGGAGGCGCTGCAGCGCAAGGCCTCGGTGTTTTTTGGGGTTTATTTGGCGGCTTCAGCAGCCGAGGCGGGAGCAGCCGGAGCGCGGGGTTCAACCTTGACGATGGTGCCGCCCGCTTCGCGGTAGTCTTCGGAGCCGGTGGCACCCGCCACCTTGTAGCCTTTGCTGGTCAGCAGGTCACCGGCTGCGCCAGCACGGTGGGCGCGGTTGGACACCGTCAACACCGTGCGGTCTTTGGGGATGAACGCCAGCACATTGGGCAAGTCCTTGAGCTGCACGTTCAGATAGACGGGAAAGCTGCCGTACTTGACCAGCTCGTCCGGGCGGCGCAGGTCGATGATGACCAGTTTATTGGGCTTGGCCAGCAGGACATCGACCTGCGCACGGTTGAGTTGCTTGGTCTTGTAAATCCAGGGCGGCGGCACATAGGCTTTGGCCGTCGCGCTGGGGGCCGCTGCCGCCGGGGCTGAGGGGGCGGCTTCCTGAGCCCAGAGCAGGGAGCCGCTGGCAGCCAGAGTGAGGGCGATAGATCGGAAGAGCGTCGTGTA
>CAIYKK010000059.1 GCA_903926695.1 uncultured Burkholderiales bacterium | reverse complement strand
TGGTGATCATGCTGTCGGTGCCGCTGTCGATGATTGGCGCGTTGCTGGCCTTGAAATGGAGTGGCGGCTCGCTCAATGTGTATTCGCAAATCGGCCTGATCACGCTGGTCGGGCTGATCACCAAGCACGGCATTTTGATCGTCGAGTTCACCAACCAGCTGCGTGAGCAGGGATTGAGCATGGTCGATGCGCTGGTCAAGGCTTCGAGCCAGCGGCTGCGGCCCATTTTGATGACCACGGGCGCGATGGTGCTGGGCGCGTTGCCGCTGGCGCTGGCCCACGGTGCGGGCGCGGAAAGCCGCACGCAAATCGGCTGGGTGATTGTGGGCGGCATGTCGCTGGGGACGCTGCTCACGGTGTTTGTGGTGCCGACGGTGTACGCGCTGCTGGCGCGCCAAGCCGTTCCGGGCGCGAATACGGCAGTTGCCAAGGAGCAGCCCGATGACCACTCCGCGCCGGAGGAATTGGTGGCGAAATAAGCCAGTGATATGCGCTCTGACCGACAGAACTGGCGTGGCTGATAGGCTTGTCAATGTCCGCGCCAGCTCTGGCTATATCGCCCCGTCAAACATCAGCACTTCCACCTCATCGCCCACGGCCACATTGCCCTGGGCGTGAGGCAGCACGATCAGCCCGTTGGCTTCGGCCATTGAACGCAGAACGCCCGAGCCTTGGCTACCCGTGGTTTTGACCTGCAAGCTGCCGTCGGGCGCGGTGAAAACCCGACCGCGCTGGTATTCGGTACGGCCCGGTTTTTTGCGGATGATTTCGCTGCTGCGCGCTTTCAGCAGCGGCGCCCGATCAACCCGAGCGCCCATCATTTGCAGCAGGGCAGGGCGCACAAAGGCCAGAAACGTCACCATTACCGCGACCGGATTGCCCGGCAGACCAAACAGCAGCGCGCCCGGCAGTGTGCCTTGGCTGGCCGCGCTGGCTATGTCGGCTGAACCGGCGGCAGCTTGAATGGCTGAGTCCACGTCGGATGAACTGGCACGGCAGGCGGTGCTGACGGAGTTCATCCGCCCCACGGCCATCGGTCGGCCCGGACGCATGGCGATATGCCAAAACGCCACGTCGCCTAACTCTTTCATCATGGCCTTGGTGTGGTCCGCCTCGCCGACGCTCACGCCGCCGGAGGTGATGATGGCGTCGGCCCGCTGCGCCGCTTCGGTGAAGGCCGCTTTTAATAGCGCCGGTTCGTCGCGCACAACGCCCATGTCGATCACCTCGCAGCCCAGGCGGCTGAGCAGGCCAAACACGGTGTAGCGGTTGCTGTCGTACACCGCGCCTTCACGCGGCGCTTCGCCCAGCGAAAGGATTTCATCGCCGGTTGAAAAATAAGCCACGCGCAGCGGTCGCCAGACGGTTAGCGTTTTCAGGCCCAGCGATGCCGCCAGCCCCAGCCGGGCGGGCGTGAGCAGATCGCCTTGATACAGCGCAGCCTTGCCCCGCGTCAGGTCTTCGCCGCGCAGACGGCGGTTGTCGCCGGTTTTTAAAACCCCGGCGGGAATGGTGATGAACTTTGCTTGGGCAGCGCCTGCGGCAACCGCAACCGACTCTGAAGAAGCCTTGAACGCAGCCGCAGTTGGCTCTTGACCCGTTTCTGTGCCGTTCAGAACGGACACCCCGATGCGGATCGAAACAAATTCCTGCGGCACCACCGTATCCAGCCCCTCGGGCATGACGGCACCGGTCATGATCCTGACGCATTGGCCGCTTTGAACGTTGCCCTGCCACGCCTTGCCCGCCAGCGCCGTGCCAATCACCTGCAGTTCCAGCGCGGCATCCGCCGTGAGCTGGCCGCCCGCAAAGGCGTAGCCGTCCATCGCCGAATTGTCGTGCGGCGGCACGTCCAGCGGCGAGACCACATCGGCGGCCAGCACCCGGCCCAGCGCTTCAAACAGCGGCAGCTCCAGCGTTTGGACCACCGGCGTGACCAGCCGGGCTAAAAAATCGTGTACCTGTGGCGCGGACAGGGCTTGCGGGTCGTAACCGTCCAGTTCGGCGGCAATCTGGTCTAGGGTTTTCACGGCAGTCGGGATTCCAGTTGGTGCAATTCGGCCAGGGTGTTGGCATTAAAAAAGCTGTGTATGTCGTCACCGGGCCGGTCGAACGGCACGGTGACGGTTTTATGCAAAGCGGTCCAGGCGCCGATTTTGCGCCCGCCGCTGTGGGTGAAAGCCGTCAAACTTTCCAGCAGGGACGCGGCCAGCAGGCAAAAAACCGGCTGCGTTCGCATCTGGCCGTCTTCGTCACGCGCTTCGGCGACGGCGATTTCGGCCTGTTCCTGCGCCAGAGCTTGCGCCAGAGCTTGCGCCAGACGGGCGGCCAGGTCGTGCGGAAACAGCGGCGTGTCGCAGGGCACGGTGAGCAGATACGGCGTCCGGCAATGGGCCAGCCCCGTGATAAACCCGGCCAGCGGCCCGGCGTAGTCGCCCAGCGCGGCGCTGTCGGGCCAGACTGGCGCGCCAAATTTTTCGTAAGCGGCCAGGTTTCGGTTGGCGTTGAACATGACAGCGCCGACTTGGGGCGCAAGCCGCGTCAACGCATGCAGCGCCAACGGCACGCCGTGAAAATGCTGCAGCCCCTTGTCCACGCCGCCCATGCGCGAGCCCCGGCCACCGGCCAGGATTACGCCGGTGATCTGCGAGTTGTCAATCATGTTTGTTTCAATCCACGCCCAAGCACAGCCTGAGCGAAATGTTTGTTTTTGATGAAGAGTCATCAGCTAGCCGCCGATGTAGCTCATCTCAACGCGTTTTCTGCCGTCTGGCAGGCTGGCATCGGGCGGCAGCGCGGCGCGCAGTTCTGAATAGCGGTCGCTGCGCGTCTGCCACAGCGGGGCGATGGCCGCTGAAATTTGCGCATCCGCAAAACCGCCGCGCAGCAGGGCGCGCAAATCGTGGCCTTGATGGGCAAACAGGCATAAAAACAACTTGCCTTCGGTCGAAAGCCGCGCCCGGTTGCAGTCGCTGCAAAACGCTTGCGTCACGCTGCTGATGACGCCGATTTCGCCCGCGCCGTCCAGATAGCGCCAGCGCCCGGCAGTTTCGCCGGGGTAGTTCGCATCAATGGCTGTAAGCGCAAATTCGGTTTTTAAAAGCTCCACCACCTGAGCGGATGGCAGCACCTCGTCCATGCGCCAGCCGTTGCTCGCGCCCACGTCCATGTATTCGATAAACCGCAGCACCGCGCCGGTGTCCCGAAAATGCCGCGCCAGCGGCAGGATTTGACCGTCGTTGGTGCCGCGCTTGACCACCATGTTGAGCTTGACCGGTGCCAGCCCAACTTTTTGCGCCATTTCAATGCCGCGCAGCACATCGGCCACCGGGAAATCCACATCGTTCATGCGCCGGAAAATGCCGTCGTCCAGCGCGTCCAGGCTGACGGTGATGCGCTGCAGCCCGGCATCTTTGAGCGACTGGGCTTTTTGCGCCAACACCGAGCCGTTGGTCGTCAGCGTGATGTCCAGCGGGCGGCCTGCGGGCGTTTGCAGGCGCGCCAGCATTTCAATCAGCCGCTCCAGATTTTTGCGCAGCAGCGGCTCGCCGCCAGTGAGGCGGATTTTTTCCACGCCATGAGCGACAAAAATTTTCGCCAGCCGGGTGATTTCCTCAAAGCTCAGCAGCGAGGTTTGCGGCAAAAAGGCGTAATTTTTGTCAAACACTGCACGCGGCATGCAGTAGTTGCAGCGAAAGTTACAGCGATCCGTCACGCTGATGCGCAGGTCGCGCAGCGGACGGCCCCGCGTGTCGCTGAGCAGTCCGGTCGGGGCTGAAAACTGCGCGGGCACAGGCGGCACGCGGCTGGCGTAGCGCATATCCGCCACGGGAATGATTTTT
>CAIYKK010000058.1 GCA_903926695.1 uncultured Burkholderiales bacterium | reverse complement strand
GGCGCGCTGCGCAACCCCAAGCGCGATATGGTCTGGGTCGCACTGGCCGGGCCAGCATCGAACTTTGCCCAGGCCATCGTCTGGATGGCCATGCTGATCGTGCTCAACGGCATGGGCGTGCAGGAGCCGTTTTTTATCGAAATGGCGCAGGGCGGCATTCTGGTCAATCTGGTGATGTGGGCGTTTAACCTGTTTCCGCTGCCGCCGCTGGACGGCGGGCGCATTCTCGTCGGCCTGCTGCCGTGGAAGCAGGCGCAGATGGTGGCGCGCCTTGAGCCGTGGGGTTTTTTTATCGTCATGGGGCTGGTGGTCGCGGGCGTTGTCGGCACCGTGTGGCTGCGCCCGCTCATCGGGCTGGGCTACGGCTTTATCAAGCTCCTGCTGTCGCCGCTGGTTTCCCTGCTGGGTTGATCGCGCCTGACCGGCCCGCACGCCTTTTTTCTTCCTGTCTGCTTGAATTTTTCACTGCCCAATGAACTCCGTAACACCCGCCTCCCCGCAACGCTTTCTGACCGGCATCACCACCACCGGCACGCCGCATCTGGGCAATTTTGTCGGCTCCATCCGCCCCTCGGTGGCCGCCAGCCGCCTGCCCGGCGTGCAGAGTTTTTATTTTCTGGCCGACTACCACGCGCTGATCAAATGCGGCGACCCGGCGCGCATCCAGCGCTCCACGCTGGAAATCGCCGCCAGCTGGCTGGCCGCTGGTCTTGACCCCGAGCGCGTCGTGTTTTACCGCCAGTCCGACGTGCCCGAGATTCCCGAACTCACCTGGCTGCTGACCTGCGTCACCAGCAAAGGCGTTTTGAACCGCGCCCACGCCTACAAAGCCTCGGTCGATAAAAACAACGCCGCAGGCAACGACCCCGACGCGGACGTGACCGCCGGTTTGTTCATGTACCCGGTGCTCATGGGCGCGGACATTTTGCTGTTCAAGAGCCACAAGGTGCCGGTAGGGCGCGACCAAATTCAACACATCGAAATGGCCCGCGACATGGCCCAGCGGTTTAATCACCTCTACGGCGAGCATCTCGTGCTGCCCGAAGCCGTGATCGAAGAATCCGTCGCGTTGCTGCCCGGTCTGGACGGGCGCAAGATGAGCAAAAGCTACGACAACACGATTCCGCTGTTCGCGCCGCGTGAGCAGTTGCGCAAGCTGATCGGCGGCATCCTGACCGACTCACGCGCCCCCGGCGAAGCCAAAGACACCGAAGGCTCGGCGCTGTTCCAGATTTACCAAGCCTTTGCCAGCGAAGCGGAAACCGCCGCGCTGCGCCAAGCCTACGCCGACGGCATCGCCTGGGGCGACGCCAAACAAACGCTGTTCGAGCGCATTGACCGCGAAGTTGCGCCCATGCGCGAGCAATACGAAGCGCTGATGGCCAACCCGGCCCGAATCGAAGAACTTTTGCAAGCTGGCGCTATCAAGGCCCGCCAAGTCGCCACGCCCTTCATGGCCGAACTGCGCCGCGCCGTCGGGCTGCGCAATCTGGCGACCAGCGCCGCGCCCGCCGCCAAGGCCAAGGCCGTCAAAATGGCAGCGCCCACTTTCAAGCAGTACCGCGAAAAAGACGGCCAGTTTTATTTCAAGCTGCTGGACGCCGACGCCAAGCTGCTGCTGCAAAGCCAAGGCTTTGAGTCGCCCAAAGAGGCCGCGCTGACCATCAAACGGCTGCAAACGGAAGGCTCGGCGGCGCTGGCCGCTCTGCACGACAAACTGGCCCTCGCGCCCGGCGTGGACATCGGCGAGGTGGACGCGGCGCTCAAGCTGTTCACGCCCACCGAAACCAAAACCTGAGCGCTTCGGGCGCTGCAAAAAAGCAAAATGGCCGGTACAAAACCGGCCATTTTTGCTTTCAGGCAATGCCTGCGCTGATCAGCGCTTGTCGGTGCTGTCTTTCATCGCCTTTTTGACATCGCCGACCGTTTTTTCGGTCTTGCCTTCGGCCTGCCGGGCCATGCCTTTGGCTTGCTGATCGGGGCTGCCGATGATTTCGCCGGTTTTCGATTGAACCTTGCCAGCGACTTCTTTGGCGGTGCCCTTGATTTGGTCGGAGTTCATAAAACAATCCTTCTTTCGGGTTAAAGAGGGTCAACCGTAAGCAGGAAAACACCGCGCCACCGTCAGCCATCATCCGAATCCGGCGTGCGTTTTCTCCTACATTCACCGCCTAAAATAAATTACCCTCCAACAACGGAAACATCATGGCTTCAATCAATTTCATCGGCGGCGAAAAAGGCGGCGTGGGCACATCAGTAACGGCGCGCGCGCTGGCCCAGTATTTCATCGACAAGCGCGTGCCCTTCACCGGCTTTGACACCGACCGCTCGCACCACTCTTTCCGGCGCTTTTACGCCGATTACGCCTCGCCCGTGATCGTGGACAGCTTTGAGGGGCTGGACCAGATCGTCGCCGGGTTCGAGAACAACCCCGAGCAAAGCGTGATCGTCGATTTAGCTGCGCAGACTTCCGCGCCGCTGGCCAAATGGATCCGGGACGCCAGCCTGCTGGAGCTGTTTGCCGACATGGGCATCACGGTGAACTTCTGGCACGTCATGGACGATGGCCGTGACGCCGTCGATCTGCTGGGCAATCTGGTCGATGCTTACGGCTACGGCCCGAATTATGTGGTGGTGCAAAACCACGGCCGGGGCGCCAATTTTTCGCTGCTGCGCAATTCCGAGTCGCTGGAAAAAGCGCAGGCGGTGGGTGCCAGCGTGGTCGAGCTGTCCGGCCTGCACGACACCAGCATGCGCAAGATTGACCAATACAACCTGAGCTTCTGGAAAGCGATCAACAACCGCCAAGGCTTCGATGCGCTCGGCCTGCTGGAGCGCCAGCGCGTGAAAATCTGGCTGAAAAACACCTACGCAGTGTTTGACGCGCTGCAGTGCCTCAAGCCGTCGCAGGTGGTGATGGATACGTTCTGAGCTTGCGTGCGCGGCGGCTAGCTCACTGGCTGGCCGCCGCTGGCTGCGTGGCGGTGCTCTCTTCGCTTGGCGCGTAGATTGAATCTAGGACGAACATCAAAACAATAGAGCCCACAACAAACGCGGCAAAAGCCGCCCACAACATCCAGCTTTTGCTGGATTTTTTCTTTGGCGCGGCCTGCGCCGGATTTTTTTCTTGCGTCAAGGTGAATTCCTGTCTGTAATTGTTGCGTGCCGATGGTAGGCGAAACATGTCAACCCTCAGTCCTTCGCCACCACGGTGTCGTACAAGCCACAGTGGATAAGGCCATCGTGGCTTTCGAGGCTTTCGAGGCTTTCGAGGCTTTCGAGGCTTTCGAGGCCGGTGTAGCACAGCGACCCATCCTCATAGCGCCGAAACGCAAACACCGCTTGGTTCATCTGCTCGGTGTTGAACACCTTGAGCTGCACCAGCAGGTGAAAGTCCTGCACCGT
>CAIYKK010000057.1 GCA_903926695.1 uncultured Burkholderiales bacterium | reverse complement strand
CCTTCCCATCCCGAACAGGACAGTGAAACGGCTCTGCGCCAATGATAGTGCGGATTCCCGTGTGAAAGTAGGTCATCGTCAGGCTCTTATCGCCAAGGATCACCCCCGGTTGAGTAATCAATCGGGGGTTTTTTCGTTTAGGATTGGTGATTTGGTTTAATGGCAGTATGGTTGGAGTCCTTCAGTGATTTAAAACCCCTTTTAAATTCTGGCATTTAACGATGGATCACAAAAAAGTAAAGTGGATCCAAGAGTCAAAATAATTCCTGATTGACCCCAAGTTCAGTAGGCATCATTTCGGGTAGTGATTTAATATGACTTCTACAGCAAACTGAAAGGAGTTCGGAGCCACGATCATCGAAGAAATCAAGCATCTGTGCCCTGATTGTGGCAGCGATCAACTCAAGCGCAACGGGTTCACTGGCGGGGGAAAGCAGAAATACAAGTGCAAGGCCTGTGGCCGCTACGGCAGTCTCAATCCGCAGCAGTCGTACCTACAGGAAGTTCGCGATCAGGTGCTCAGCGCTTACCTGGAACGCCCGAGCATACGCGGGCTTGAGCGCATTTTTTGCATCAACCGCCTGACCATTACCAGTTGGATTAAAAAAAAGCCAAGAGTCTGCCTAGCCTGAGTGAAAAGCTGCTGCCGCCCAGAGCGACGACGTGCTTGAACTCGATGAGGTCTGGTCATTCGTACAGAAGAAAGCCAACAAGTCATGGCTCTGGATTGGCCTGTGTCGGCGCGCACGCGAAGTCGTGGCCTATGCCGTGGGCGGGCGCGGCGCAGATGTTTGCGAGCAGCTCAAGAAAAACATACCGCAGGCTTATTGCAGCGCACAGACGGTCAGTGACTTTTGGGAGGCGTACAAAAATGTGTTTGGCCACGATCACAGAAGCGTCGGCAAGGACTCTGGAGAAACGGCGCATGTCGAGCGCTGGAATAATACGCTGCGCCAGCAGCTAGGCCGATTCGTGCGCAAAACGTTTTCCTTTTCAAAAATACAAGAAAATCATGAAGCATCGCTAAAGTTATTCATTCATGAGTACAACATCACTGCACGCCATAAATACTTTTCCGGATGACAGTCAAGATTAAACCACTACCTTTTTTCGTTAGTAATGGCATATTGGTTACGTATTTATCCCGTGGGGGTAATCTGACATTGCTTTCGGAAAAATTGGTAAAAAGTAGATTTGCCAAGCAATAATCTGTGACTCGCGCAATTTTTAAATTTGAATATCCCCGCGTCCTTTCCATTGCTGGCTCCGACAGTGGTGGTGGTGCTGGCATTCAGGCTGATCTCAAAACCATTGCCGCGCTTGGCTGCTACGGCATGACGGCCATCACCGCCCTGACGGCGCAAAACACATTGGGCGTGCGCTCCATTCATGGTGTGCCGCCTCAGATCCTGCGCGATCAGATTGATGCGGTGCTTGAGGATATTGGCTTGCATGCCGTCAAGATAGGCATGCTGCATTCCCCCGAAATCGTGCAAACGGTGGCTACAGCCATCGACCGCCATTCGCTGCCCAACGTCGTGCTCGATCCCGTCATGATGGCTACCAGTGGTGCCAGGTTGATTGACAACCCCGCCGTTGAGCTTCTCGTGCGTGAATTATTTGGCCGTGCTGTTCTGGTCACGCCGAATCTGGACGAAGCATCTTTGCTTGTCGGTCGTCCCCTGGATGACGAAGCGGCGATGGAGTCGGCTGCACACGAACTGCTGGCGATGGGCGCTTCGGCTGTGCTGCTCAAAGGTGGACACCTGGCTGGAGATGTCGTGAGTGATTTGCTGCTGACTCAGCTGGGTGAGATGCACTGGATGCGTGCTTCGCGCATTCATACGTCCAATACTCATGGCACCGGCTGCACGCTGTCTTCGGCCATTGCCGCCCACCTTGCGCTGGGTGCCAGTTTGCTCGAAGCGGTGCAGGCGGCCCATGCCTATGTGCGCGCTGCATTGCTAGCAGGTGTTCAAGTCCATACCGGCACTGGCAGCGGCCCACTCAACCATGCTCACGCCCCTCAAGCTATGCGGCTCAAACCTCTTGACAGTCACAATTATTTGGCTTGATGGATGACACGGCCTAGAGTCGCAGCTTTATTGACAAACAAACCAGAAAAACCTCGCACCCCAGCAGCCCGGATGATTTTCATAACATCAGGATATTTCTAAAAAATAATTTTTATCACTTTTACGTTGCCATGCGTAATAAAGTTTTTCCTGTTTTAAATTAGTATAGAACTGTTACTAAAATTTGCAGTACATATTAAAGAATTTCAGAAAAAATAATTTAATATCCTTCCATGCCAGATTCCAGATCGTGCGCTATGTGCAAAACCAAAAGAATACAACTAATGATTGCTGCTGCAGAACATCCAATGGCAGTCATCATGATAATTTTTTTGAGGTTCAATGGTGCTAGTTTTTGCGGCCTGTACGACATGTTGATAACACTGGAAACCGCATGATCGGGGTTTTCTCCGTAGGTATGCTGCGGAATCGGCAGTTGCCTTGGTTAACCGGGCAAGACTTTTGCCGTCTTTTCAGATTGCTGCCTTGCAGCGGGGTGACGGCGGTGGCGGGCTGGGGTTGCAAATCCAACGTGCAGCGCGCATCAAGCTATGCGCGCAGGCATGCGCTGCCGCTGCTGCGGCTGGAGGATGGTTTTATTCGCTCGTTTGGCACCGGAGAGGCTTTTCCACAGCTCTCGCTGGTGGTCGATGAGCTGGGCATGTATTACGACAGCACCCGACCTTCCTCGCTGGAAACTTTGCTGGCTTCACCGGTCAATTTACTGGAAAGCATTGCCGCCGACGTGGCAAAAGCCAAGGCGCTTATTCTTCGGCACCGGCTGAGCAAGTACAACCACGCGCCCGACTGGCTTCCGCCCGATTCCTCTGTTAGTGCAAAAAATGGCGTCAGCCCGAAAATACTGGTGATTGACCAGACCGCAGGTGACATGAGTGTGGCGCTGGGCGGCGCTACTGCGCAGACTTTCATCGCAATGCTGGCTGCTGCTCGCGCCGAAAATCCGGGCGCGACGATTTATGTCAAGACGCACCCCGAAGTCACCTCGGGCCGCAAAGGCGGCTATCTGACCGGCGTCCAGGACGACGAACACACCGTGGTGCTGCGCCAGGCCATCAACCCGCTCAGTTTGATAGAAAAAATGGACCGGGTGTATGCCGTGACTTCCACTATGGGGTTTGAGGCACTGCTGGCGGGTAAGCCGGTGACGGTGTTCGGCATGCCTTGGTACGCGGGCTGGGGCGCCACCGATGACCGGCAAAGCTGCGTGCGGCGCACCCGCCAGCGCTCGGTTGATGAGCTGTTTGCCGCCGCTTATTTCCACTACACCCGCTACCTCGACCCGGTCACGCACCAGCGCGGGACGATTTTTGACGTGATCGGCTGGCTGGTCCACCAGCGTGACATGGCGGCCCGGTTTTCTTCGCCGACCGGGCCGGGGCGCATGATCTGTGTCGGTTTCAGGCGCTGGAAAGCGGTCAACATCAAGCCGCTGCTGTCGCTCGATTCCCGTCAGGTGGTGTTTGTGACCAGCGCCGAAAAGGCGCAGGCCTTGGGCGTCAAGGCGGGCGACAGTTTGGTGCATTGGGGGCGCGAGGCGCCCGCAGGGCTGTCGGCGCTGGCCGAAAAGACTTCGGTGCGTCTGCTGCGCATGGAAGACGGTTTTGTGCGCTCGGTGGGATTGGGGTCGGATCTGATCCGGCCGCTGTCGCTGGTGCTCGATGCCAGCGGTATTTATTTTGACCCGACGCGGCCGTCTGATCTAGAAGCCATCCTTGGCACGGCAGCATTTTCCGAAGAAGAGTTGGCGCGTGCGCGCCATGTGCGCGCCTTTATCGTCGAGCATGGCATCACCAAATACAACCTGGAGCCGCGTGAGCGGGCGGCGTGGGTCACGGGCGGCAGGGCGGTGGTTCTGGTGCCCGGCCAGGTGGAAGATGACGCGTCCATTCGCTACGGCTGCACCGATGTCAAGACCAATCTGGGCCTGCTGCAGGCGGCCCGCCGGGCGCATCCGCAAGCCTTCATCGTGTACAAGCCGCACCCCGATGTGATGTCGGGCAACCGCGCGGGCAAACTCGCCCTGGCCCAGGCGCGTGAGTTGGCCGACCATGTCGAAACCCGCCTGTCAGTGGTCAGCTGCATCGAGGCCTGCAGCGTGGTTCACACCATGACTTCGCTCACCGGCTTTGATGCGCTGCTGCGCGGCAAGCGCGTGGTGGTGTATGGGCAGCCGTTTTATGCGGGCTGGGGCCTGACGGACGATGTCCTGACCGAAGGCGCAGCCTTTGCGCGCCGCCAGCGGCGCCTGTCGCTCGATGAGCTGGTGGCGGGTAGCCTGCTGCGCTACCCCTTTTACTGGGATTGGGAGCTCAAGGGTTACACCACCTGCGAGGCCGTCCTGCAGCGCCTGATGGAAACGCGTAATGCGCTGGAGGCGGGCGCGGGCCTGGAAAAGCTGCGCGTCGGCTTTGTGCGGCGACAATGGCGTAAGTTGGGTATTTTGGCGCGCGCCTGGCTGCTGCCATAAAAAGTACGTTCAAAGGTAATAATTGATGACGTTCCAGGGTATTTTTGCCCGCTGTCAGTCTGGATGTGCGTCTGTTGTAACGGTTGTTTGAATATGTTGTCCCGTGGCTTGGATCATTTAAAAGGTAAGCGTGTTTTGCTGCTCCAGGGGCCGGTGGGTCCATTTTTTGCGCGTTTCGCCCAGGATTTGCGTTTGGCGGGCGCGCAGGTTTTTAAGGTCAACTTCAATGCGGGCGACTGGTTTTATTATCCCCAAGGTGCGATCAATTACCGGGGGCGATGGCCGACTGGCCCAGCTGGTTTGATGCGCTGATTCGCCGGCTCGATATTGATGTGGTTTATTTGTTTGGCGACTGCCGGCCTATTCATCAGGCGGCCTCTTTTATTGTTTCGCAATACAACATCGAAATAGGCGTCTTTGAAGAGGGTTATATCCGGCCGGACTACGTCACGCTGG
>CAIYKK010000056.1 GCA_903926695.1 uncultured Burkholderiales bacterium | reverse complement strand
GGGCGGGGCGGCACGCCCCAAGAGGCGAAGCCGGGCGGTAGCGAAGCGGAACGACACGCGCACAGTGAGGGCCCAAGCGCCGCTAGGCGCCTACAGTGGCCAGCGCACACGGGCAGCGCACGACACAGCGCACGACGCGGCCAGCCCGGCCAGCACAACGCCGGGGAACCTGCGCCCCGAAAGCAAACAGCACGGCCCGCGCCCGCGCCGGGCTAGGTTAGACATGCAGAATATTGGCGGCACGAATCGCGCTGCGCACGCGGTCGGCCCACGTCGCCACGCCTTCCAGTGCGCCTTGAGGGACGCCCAAGCGCTCGCCCATCATCGACAACCACGCTACGGTGCCCTCTTCGGGCATTCGCACCGCTGGGGCTGGCGCTGGCCGCGCCGGTGCTCGCGCCTTGAGCTTTTCGACGCGCTCTGCTTTCAGGCGCTGATTCTTCAGCCAGAGCGGCGCTTTTTCCCAGTCTTCGATCACAAGTCGGTCGAGCAGGAACTCATTTGACCGGCCAGGACGCTCATTGATGATTACGAGGCCCCGGTCTTCAAGCCCGCGCAGAAAATTTTGCACAGCGCGGGCTGTGTAGTCGGTGCGGTAAGCGATTGTGTCCGCGCACATCGAGCAAGCATCTGCAGCGTTGCAAGCATCGGCGAGCGTGACAAGCACCGCTTTTTGTCCTGCGTTGCCGAGTTTCAAAGGCCAAACAATGTTGAGCAATTCGTTTGACATGTTGCAAATTGTCAGCGCACGATTGACAAAATCCCGCCCAAGCCGACGCAAATAAAAACCATGCCGACTTTTCGCCTACGCTTTGTAAGCCATGTGCCACTGCACAGCAGCGCGACGGACAGCGCCGAGGTGTAAATCGCCAAAGCTTGCGGGTTCACAGCGCGCCGCCTTTGAGTTTCCATCCGCCCGTTTCTGTGTCTGGTTCGATCTCGCCCGCCAGCGACCAGGCTGCGATGTAGCGCTTGGCAACTGGATAACTCGCGCCGACGCCTTTATAAATCCCGTCCACGCTCAAGCGCACCGTGCCCGCTTTGATGCACTCCAGGGCGCGGCGGCAGCGGTGGCCGTCGTGTTCGCCGGTGCCCGTGTCCATCACCACGCTGGCAGCAACACGGGCGCGGCGCGGCGCTGCAGGTTGCAACGTCGAAGGGGCAGGTTTCAACGTCGCAGGGGCTGGGGGTTGCAACGTCGCGGGGGTTGCACTGCCGCGCTGCAGTATCCCGCTCTCGGGTTTTCCCATGCTGCACATGGTTGGAATAAAACCGAACGATGGCTTAGGCGCTGGCGCTGTTGGCTCTGGTGCCGGTGCTGGTGTTGGCGCTGGCGCTGGCGCTGTTGGCTCTGGTGCCGGTGCTGGCGCTGGCGCTGGTGTCTGCTCTGGTGCCAGTGCTGGCGCTGGCGCTGGTGCTGGTGCTGGTGCTTCGGCTTCGCCCTCATTGCGCAGGCTTCCCGCTACGTGCATCAACACCATTACCGTGACCTCAAACACCGCCGCCCAAACAAGCGACAAAATGAACTGACCGACTTTGCCGATGGTTTCCGTGTTCGGTGTGCTGACTCCAGCGGCCTGGAGTCGTTCGAGCTTGTCTGCTGCGGCTTGGGCCGCTGCGGTGTGCTTCGCCGCCTCGTCTGATTTCTTGCCCGCTTCGACTCGCACCCATTCATTTTTACTGGCACGCATGCGCGTTGCGTCGGCGTTCAACACCTTCGCTTGATCGCGTTCGGCCTGCGCCTGCGCTTTGATTTCGGCGGCTGTGTCCTTGCTGCTGATGGCCGTCTTTTCTGCGGTGATGGCGGTCGAGTAGTTCGCCAGCGTCATCATGGAAATATTGAGGCAGAAGATCGACCAGCCCAGCAGCCGGAGGATGAAAGAAAACTGGCGCCATTTTCCGGCCTGGCTGAAAACCGCCGCGCCGGTCAGCACCATCAAGCCACCGCTGACCATCTTTGCGTATCGGGCCGCGCTGGCCGGTTCGGTCGCTTCGATGCCGTTGACGATGTACCAGATCGTCGTTGCCATTGCCAAAAATGCCAAGGTGTTGCAGATCACCTTCGAGCGAAAAACTGATTCGTTGTGCGGTGAGAATTGCTTGCGTGTGATGTGGGCCATGTCGATTCCTGTTTGTTCAATGCCACCCACCAAGGTGGCAAACCGTGAAGGGTTGGCGGACTGGAACAGGAACCAGCGCATACAAGATGCCCCTTCACGGTCGCCTAAACGAAACCGTGCCCACGCAACTTGGGTCGAAAAAAAATCCGCATTGCGCGGATTGTTGCGCCTGTTTGTTGAGCCGCCAAGCCCTTCGATGCGAACTCTAACACATGGCGCACAACTTGCGCACAACATGCCCGCTTCCGCTCCCGTTCCCGCTCCTGTTCCCGCTTCCGCTTCCGCTCGGATTTTTTTCAAACCTCTCTTAGATTAAAAATGCTTGAAGATGGGTATGGGTGCATGGGGTGCGTACCGGGGTGCATGGGGTGCGTACCGGGGTGAACCACGTTCACCCCTATATTTATAGCGGGGGGTGAACGGCATTCACCCCTGTGGATAACTTTTTGGATAACTTTCGGAGATCTCAAATGAAAAATGAAACGCGCAGCGAGACGCGAAAATCTTGCGTGATCAGCCTGGGCGAGTACCGCAAGCGCGCCACCACGCCACCAGCTGGGCCACCGGCTCAACTGGTCAAGATGCTGGAGCAGCGGCGGGGCGACATTGCAAAATGGGCGGGCGAAATGCTCGCAGGCCTTGGGCAGCGTTGACAACTTTTTTTGCAATTTTCAAAGAAATGAATGAGAATCGTTCTCACGCAATTTTGCGTTATGAAAGACAGCAATGACAACCTACGCAACTGCCACCGCATATGCAATCGAGAAAAATCTGATCGCAGCTGATGAAAAAGTTATCGGCATCGTCGCAGAGGCAATTGATGAACGAGGCCCTGACCGTTTTGAAATCCACGAAATTTTGCCGAAAGTGCACATTGCATTTTTGTGGGTTGTGCCTGGCCCAGAAAGCGCGGTGTCGGTGATGATCATGACGACGCAGCTCGGTGAGATCGTGACGTACAAGACTGCTGGTGCGGCTCTTGAAGCAGTCAAAATTGACATTTATGGCGACGTGCTAATCAAAGTTGTCAAGCACCCACTGGTCTTTGTCGAGCCAACGAAAAAAATGCAGGCCGTGGCGTGGAAAGCAAAATTTGCAGAGCAGATCAAAAGCTTTGGCAATACTGCAGTTGTTGCAGCGCGGATTGAAGCAACGACCCCAAGCTCTGTGCCCGGCTTGATCGAAATGCTTGATCGTCAACGCGCAGTTGTCGCCTGGTCAAATTATTTGCGCCGAAACATCGAAATCTTGGCAAATGCACTGGCGGCTCAAGGCGTTGATGCGCAGACGCTGATTGCATGATGTCGCCGGGCGATCTGGATTTTTTGGTCAGCTTAGCTGCGGCGATTTCGCCCGCGCTTGCGGTCTATGTTGGGATTCGGATCGACATCGAGCGGCACGCCGTCGAGATTGAGCAGCTCAAAATTCAGGCTGAACGCGCCGAAAAGCGCATTGATCTGATCTCAAGCTGAGGTTTTACTGACGATAAACAGAAACTTTAGGCACCAAAAAGCCCGCTCGAGCGGGCTTTTTTTCGTCCCAGGAAAAGGCCGGCCGTCTTGGCCAGCGTGTTGGCCAACGTTGGCCGCTCGGGTGCCGGTGCGAAAACCGGAAGCGCCCAGGTCGAGCAGCGGCGCAGGTGCGGGCCGCGTTGTTTGCTTTCGGGGCGCGCAGGTTCCCCGGCGTTGTGCTGGCCGGGCTGGCCGCGTCGTGCGCTGTGTCGTGCGCTGCCCGTGTGCGCTGGCCACTGTAGGCGCCTAGCGGCGCTTGGGCCCTCACTGTGCGCGTGTCGTTC
>CAIYKK010000055.1 GCA_903926695.1 uncultured Burkholderiales bacterium | reverse complement strand
TTCATGCGAGCCGGGGCCGCAGAACCGGCTTGGCCGGGCTGAAGGCGCAGTGGCCCCCTCGGGGGGCAGCGAACCACACGAAGTGGGGAGCGTGGGGGCTCCAGTTCATATGCCGATGAATGTTCTTTTGGGCAAACCGCCCAAAATGCACCGCGACGTGAAAACCGTGACCCGCGCCATCAAGCCGATGGATTTGACCGGCGTGGACTTGCAAGCCAGCGCCATTGCCGTCCTCAGCCACCCGACTGTCGCGTCGAAACGCTTCCTGATCACCATCGGCGACCGCACCGTGGGCGGCATGACGCACCGCGACCAGATGGTCGGGCCGTGGCAGGTGCCCGTCGCCGATTGCGCCGTGACACTGGCCGATTACCAGGGTTTTGCGGGCGAAGCCATGAGCATGGGCGAGCGCACGCCGCTGGCGGCAGTGAACGCGGCAGCCTCGGGCCGCATGGCCGTGGCCGAAGCCATCACCAACCTGCTGGCCGCGCCGATTGAGCTGCCCCGCGTGAAACTCTCGGCCAACTGGATGGCCGCTTGCGGCGAACCCGGCCAGGACGCGGCGCTGTACGCCACCGTCAAGGCCGTCGGCATGGAACTGTGCCCGGCGCTTGGCGTGTCGATTCCCGTCGGCAAGGATTCGCTCTCGATGCGCACCGTCTGGAAAGACGAGGGCGGCGAAGCCAAAAAAGTCACCTCGCCCGTGTCGCTGATCGTCAGCGCCTTTGCCACGCTGGCCGACGTGCGCGGCACGCTCACGCCCGAGCTGAACACGCGAGAAGCTGACACCACGCTGATCCTGATCGACCTGGGCAAGGGCCAGCGCCGCATGGGCGGTTCCATCTTGGCGCAGACGCTCAATCTGGAAGACGGCGCGGTGCCCGATCTGGACGACGCAAAAGATCTGGTGAATCTGGTCAAGGCCATCAACGCCTTGCGCGCCCAAGGCCAGATTCTGGCCTACCACGACCGCAGCGACGGCGGGCTGTTTGCCACCGTGTGCGAAATGGCTTTTGCGGGCAACGTCGGCGTGTCGCTCAATATTGACATGCTGCTGCTGGAGGGCGACGGCATCAGCGACAGCCGCATGGACGCGGGCGACACCAAAAACTGGGCCACGCAAGTCAGCGCCCGCCGCGAAGAGCTGACGCTGCAAGCGCTGTTCAACGAAGAGCTGGGCGCGGTGATTCAAGTCCGCACCGACATCCGCAACGACGTGATGCAGACGCTGCGCCAGCACGGCCTGTCGAAATTCAGCCATTTCATCGGCAAGACGCGCCCGCAACAGGCCGCGCTGGAAGTCGGCAAAGGCGAAGTGCAGGTCTGGCGCGACACCAAAGCGGTGTTCAAAGCCAAGTTGCAGGATTTGCACCAGGTGTGGGACGCCGTGAGCTGGAAAATCTGCCAGCAGCGCGACAACCCGGCCTGCGCCGACGCGGAACACGCTGCCGCAGGCAACCCGAGCGACCCCGGCTTGCACGTCTTTTTGCCGCCCGCTTTGCGCGAACTCAGCGCCCCGGCCCTGCTGCTGTCGCGCCCGAAAGTCGCGGTGCTGCGCGAGCAGGGCGTGAACTCGCATGTGGAAATGGCCTACGCCTTCACGCAGGCCGGTTTTGAGGCGGTTGACGTTCACATGACCGACCTGCAGACGGGCCGCGTGGGGCTGGCCGACTTTGCGGGCATGGTGGCCTGCGGGGGTTTTAGCTACGGCGATACGCTGGGCGCGGGCATTGGCTGGGCGCGTTCCATCACCTTCAACCCGGCTCTGGCCGAGCAATTTAAAACCTTCTTTGGCCGCAGCGACACCTTCGGGCTGGGCGTGTGCAACGGCTGCCAGATGTTTGCCGAACTGGCCGACATCATCCCCGGCGCGCAGGCCTGGCCGCGCTTCACCACCAACCAGAGCGAGCGCTTCGAGGCGCGGCTGTCAATGGTCGAAGTGCTGGAGTCGCCCAGCCTGTTCCTGGCCGGAATGGCCGGTGCGCGCCTGCCGATTGCGGTGGCGCACGGCGAGGGCTACGCCAATTTTGCCTACCGGGGCGACGCGGCCCAGGCGCTGGCGGCGATGCGCTTCGTCGATAACCACGGCCAGCCGACCGAAGCCTACCCGGCCAACCCGAACGGCAGCGCAGGCGGCCTGACGGCGGTCACGACGGCCGACGGGCGCTTCACCGCGATGATGCCGCACCCCGAGCGCGTGTTCCGCAACGTGCAAATGAGCTGGAACGGCGGCGACGTGAACGAACTCAGCCCGTGGATGCAACTGTGGCGCAATGCGCGTAAATGGGTGGGGTGATTTTTGGGGTGAGTTGGTGAAATAAGAAAAGCCGCTGTCGTTTGACAGCGGCTTTTGTTTTTTTGGCGTAGTTATTTTTAATTTTCTTTTAAAAATTCAACAAATGAAGAGTCTGATAAAAATTGATTTAATATACATTTAATGTATTGATGTAAATCGGTAATTAAATCTTCAAAATATTCCTCTTGGCCTTCTTTTTTTGATAAATTCTTGATAAATTTGTCAACTTCTTTGAAGTTTCCATGTGCGATTGCAGATCTGATGCTGTAGATGGTTTTTAATCTGCTTTTTATGGAGTTAATGTCTTTTGATTTATTTTGTAAGTATATTAATATTGATGACTTTAGTATGAATTGTTTTGATATTGAGTCTTCGATGTTGAACCTTTTGAAATCTGGATTGTGTGTGAGAAGTAGTTCAATTATGCTGACAAGCATGACCAGTTGAATTTTTTTATCAGCCCTGTTATTTGCTGATATTCTTAGCGTATCTCCTATGTAGAGTAGTTTGTTTTCATTTTTATCTAGATTATTTTCCAGTAAGGCGGATGCTTGTGTCAGTGCGTCTTTTATTTTTGGATAAAAGTGCCAACGCATAGGGTCGTTGTTGTTTTGGTGTAATCGAAAGTTTGAAGACCATATAAAATATTTATTGGTATATGTTTGCAAGTTTTTGAGGGGTTGAATATTTCATTATCGTTGGAAAGTAAAAAAGAGTATCCTAGATAACCGTCATCGAATGTATTTATTAAACTTGAAAGCAAGTAGCTGAAATTTATTAGTTTTCGGGAATTTATTAAAATTGGATCATCTTCCTCTAGCATAATAATGCTGGAATTCCCCTCAGCTTTTAATATTTCATATTTCTTATTCAAAAAGTCAAATTGCCCAAAATCGTCATATCTTGCGATAATCCACATTCTTGCGATAAATTCAAAAATCTTTTGTGTATTCATCAAATTCAGATGATTTTTCGCTGAATTCTTGAATAAGTTTTTCAAGAGATAAATTGTCATCATTAGAATATAAAGGTGGTGTAAAGGCTCCCGTGTGAAGTTCGTATGAATTTTTGATATATTCCGTAAGGGTCTCAATTTCTTTACTTGTTCTAGGATTGTCAAAATAGATGTTGAGATGTTTTGATAAAAGAATTTTCTCTTTCAGTGGATGTATATAAAATGTCGGCAAAAAATTCATATATTTTTCTTGATGTGAGAAGAGTTTTGTGGGTGATGCCAATTC
>CAIYKK010000054.1 GCA_903926695.1 uncultured Burkholderiales bacterium | reverse complement strand
GCTGCAGTCCATTCCGGGTTCGCCATGATCGAGATAGCGCCACTCGTCGAAGAGATAGGGGCCATAGCCGCTACGCTTGATCGACTTGAGAAACTGCTTGGGGATGATGGCATCGGTATCGACGTTCTCGCGGTCCATCGGGGCCACGAGGCCTTGGAGTGTGGTGAATTTTTGCATGCGAAATCTAGCCTGTTATTTGGCCGCGTTGGAGACGGCGGAGCCTGCGCGCTGCACGTCCTGGCCAATGCCCCGGACGGTGTTGCAGCCCGACAGCGCAAAAGTGGCAAGCAAAGCGGCTGCCAGCATGAATTTTGCGGTGAGTTTTTTCATCGGATTTTTCCCTGGAAAAGTTCAGACAAATTTGCGGATATCGACAAAGTGGCCATGCACGGCTGCCGCCGCCGCCATTGCCGGGCTGACCAAGTGCGTGCGTCCGCCCGCGCCTTGGCGGCCTTCAAAATTGCGGTTGCTGGTGGAGGCGCAGCGCTCGCCCGGCTCCAGCCGGTCGGCGTTCATCGCCAGACACATCGAGCAGCCGGGCTCGCGCCACTCAAAACCGGCGGCAATGAAAATCTTGTCCAGACCTTCGCGCTCGGCCTGCTCTTTCACCAGACCGGAGCCGGGCACGACCAGCGCCTGCTTGACGTTTTTGGCGACTTTCTGGCCGATTTTTTTCACCACGGCGGCGGCTTCGCGCATGTCTTCGATGCGGCTGTTGGTGCAGGAGCCGATGAAGACTTTGTCCACGTACAGGTCGTTCAACGCCTTGCCGGGCGTGAGGCCCATGTAGGTCAAGGCGCGCTCAATGGCGCCGCGCTTGTTGGCGTCTTTTTCCTTTTCAGGATCGGGCACGCGGTCTTCAATCGACAGCACCATCTCGGGCGAGGTGCCCCAGGTCACTTGCGGCACGATTTGCGTCGCGTCCAGTTCCACCACGGTGTCGAACACCGCGTCGGCGTCCGAGTGCAGCGTGGCCCAGTATTGCGCGGCCATGTCCCATTCCGGGCCGCCGACGAACTGGCCGGTGATCGCATCGGTGCCGGGCGCAAGCAGGCGGCCTTTGACGTATTCGATGGTTTTGGCGTCCACGGCGACGAGGCCAGCGCGTGCGCCGCCTTCAATCGCCATGTTGCAGACCGTCATGCGGCCTTCCATGCTCAGGTCGCGGATGGCGGAACCGGCAAATTCAATCGTGTAGCCGGTGCCGCCCGCCGTGCCAATCTTGCCGATGATGGCCAGCACGATGTCCTTGGCGGTGACGCCCTTGGTCACAGCGCCTTCGACTTTGATCAGCATGTTCTTGGCTTTTTTGGCCAGCAGGGTTTGCGTGGCCATGACGTGTTCGACTTCGCTGGTGCCGATGCCGTGCGCCAGCGCGCCGAAAGCGCCGTGGGTGGATGTGTGCGAGTCGCCGCAGACCACCGTCATGCCGGGCAGGGTGGCGCCGTTTTCGGGGCCGATCACATGCACGATGCCCTGGCGTTTGCTCATGAAGGGGAAGAATGCCGCCGCGCCGTATTCCTTGATGTTGGCATCCAGCGTGGTGATCTGCTCTTTGCTGACCAGATCGGTGATGCCGTCGTAGCCCAGCTCCCAGCCGGTGGTTGGCGTGTTGTGGTCGGCAGTGGCCACGATGGAGCTGATGCGCCAGACCTTGCGGCCCGCTTCGCGCAGGCCTTCAAACGCCTGCGGGCTGGTCACTTCGTGAACCAGATGGCGGTCGATGTACAAAATGGCGGTGCCGTCTTCTTCGGTGTGAACGACGTGCTCGTCCCAGATTTTGTCGTAGAGGGTGCGTCCCATGGATTTTCCTTCGTGGTCGATGCGTGATGCGGGGTGATTTTAGGCGTATGAACGTTGTTGGCTGGCTGGCGCTGGCCCGGTCGGGCGTGCGCCGTCAGTGTCGTGCTGTGAGCGAATTGTTGGTATGTCTTGCGCTTGAGAGAATTGGCTTTAGGCACTTGACGTGACGCTAGGGAGGCAGGCGGGACTGCGGTTGCGTGAGGTGGTCTGCCAGTAGCCGGGCGGTCAGCGGCAGGGTGGAAAAGTCGCGTGCCACCAGCTGAATCTGACGCTCGGCCCAGGCGTCGAGCAGTTCGACCGATTCCAGCTCACCCACGCCGTGCATCAGCTCAAAAGCGCGCTGGGGCATCACGCCCACGCCCAGTCCGTTGTGGATCATGCGGCACATGGCGTCCAGCCCGGTGACGTGGATGCGCAATTTGATGGTGCGCCCGACGGCGGCGGCGGCCTGGCGCATGGCCAGGTAAATCGAACTGTTTGAATGCAGGCCCACTTGGTCATAGTCCAGCGCGGCTTCAAAGTTGATCGCGCCGCGTGCCTGCAGCGCATGGCCTCGGGGCACGATCAGCACCAGCTGGTCGTGGCGGTAGGGCAGCGTCTGCAGCGCGCCGGTGCCGTG
>CAIYKK010000053.1 GCA_903926695.1 uncultured Burkholderiales bacterium | reverse complement strand
TCGGGCATTGGCCGCGAGACCCACAAGGTCATGCTCGACCACTACCAGCAGACCAAAAACCTCTTGGTCAGCTACAGCCCCAAGGCGCTGGGCTTCTTCTAAGCGTCTCCGTCTGAGACAGGCCTGTGCCCGGACGGCGGCGTGGTTTCGCCGTTCCGGCCTTTCTCCTGGGGAGGCAGCCGAACGGGCATGTGTCATGTTTTTGGAGAGTGGTGATGAAAGAAGTTCAGGCAGTATCAATCGCGGATTACCTGGTGCAGGCCGCAGGCATTCCCCACCCGTGGCGCACGGTTCAGTACCGCGTCGATGAGGTTGCGACCATCGTCCACCTGTGGGTCACCCGGCTGCCCCGGCCCAATGTCGAGGTCAAACGCGGCTGGTTCAGCTTCGGCACGGTGCCCGAAACTATCGTCGAAGTGCCCGCCAGCGGCCCGGAACTGCAGTGGCGCCACCTCAACTGCATGAATTTCACCTGCCAGATTCACACCACCGATACGCTCGACGAGCGCCATCTGGATCTGCCCTGGTTCGGCCAGCCGGGCCTGCCATTTTCCAATCGCCTCTCGCGCCAGATCTTCATCTGCCTGGCCGAGGGCATGGAAATGCACACCATTTGCGACCTGCTCAACATTCCTTTCAACGACCTGTGGAAGTTCAAGCACGCCCTGGACAACGGCCAGGTCAAGTTTGAATACACGCCCACGGCCAAACAGTCCCCGCATCTGGCCGCACGAACCGCACACCCGCACGGCGCGGCCCCTACCCCCGCCGGGAGCGTGCCCGAGCTGGACGATCCGGTCTGGGAGCAGCTGATCACGGGCGACTTGCACATTCACATCAAGACCCTGAGCCTGCAGCTCATTCTGACCAAACTGCGCCTGCAGGTGAGCCTGCAGCAAAACGACGAAGTCAAGCGGCTCAAGCTGCGCGAGCTCCACAAGTACGTCGAGCGCAACCAGCGCAGTTTGGGCTATGAACTGCAGCAGCTCAAAGAACATTCACAAACGGAACCGGCATGAGCGCGCTTCAACAGTTATTACTCACCCCCCAGGCCGCTGCCGAGCTGATTCGCAGCGGCGCCACGCTGGCCATTGCCGGTGATGAAGACGTGCTGGCCGCGCTGCCAATCGGCAACTGGATTGGCGGCACGATTCCCTATTTCATGGGCCAGAACGGCGGTATCACCACGCGCGAGCAGGTGTTTGTCACGCCGCTGTCGTTTCACCCGAATCTCAAGCCCGTCATCCGGCACTACGACGTGGCTTCGCTGTCGCAGGTGTGTACGGAAGCGCCGAGCAACGGTTTCAGCCTGATCATCCTGCCAGCCTTTTCAGAGGCGCATTTTGAATACGCCCAGCACGCCTCGACCTACGACGACATGTTCATGAAGCCGCTGGTAGGCTGGATTGCCGGGATTCACCTCGACGACATGGGCAAGCGCAGCCCCAAGGTGCGCGATGGCCGCAACAGCGCCCTGCTGGACAACCAGGCGGTGGTAATTCATGTGCCGCTGCCGGAGAACGTCAGCGCCAATGTCAGCATCGTCAACTTGTTCACCCAGGGCGATGGCGACCTGATCGAGTTTCAGACCAGCGGCTTTGAAGTGTCAAGCTGCCGGGTCAACGGTCAACCCACGTCGCTGGCTAAATACCTAGAGAGCATCGGCCACGACACGCGTCTGCCGCTGGTGGCCGACTACAGCGGCGCGCTGATCAACGTCAGCCTCAAAGCCGTGGACCAGGCGAGCGACACCGTGCAGTTTTACGGCCCGGTGTTTCCGCATGTGGCGTACAAGCTGGCCCGGCCTTTTGCCGACAGCTATGAAACGGCTTTTGGCAAGGCGATTGCGAACCTGCCGGAAAAAGCCGGTTTTTCCTGCAACTGCGTGCTGAACTACCTGTATTCGGAGTTAGAGGGCAAGCGCACCGGCCACGTCACCGGCCCAATGACCTTTGGCGAAGTGGCCTACGTGCTGCTCAACCAAACCGTGGTTCACCTGACGCTGGAAACTTACTGAGCCAGCGCGAGCCACGGGCGCGGCCTGTGCTGCCCATGCGCGCCATCACGCTCTGCCGCTGACAGCGCAGGCGGCAGGCGCGGCGGGCCAGCGAATCAAGGCCGGGGTTGCATCCACAGCGCCGCACGGCTTTCGCCACTTGAACCTGCGCCGCCCGAAATCGGCCCGCTCTGCGCCTTTGTGCCGCAGCCTTCGCAACTGCTGCAGGCGCTGCAGCCCGGTTTTTCTCCCAGCTTTTTCTGCACCCGGCCCAGGCGGCGACGCAGGCCAGCGGGCAGCCAGTACCACAGCGCATAGGCCGCAGCCAGCGCCACCATCAATCCGGCAATCCATTGCTGCAGCATGATCAGCTTCCTTCCAAAAACACAGTTAATCGGTAAGTGACCCAGCTCGCGCCGTAGGCCAGCGCAAACAAATAACCCGCCATGAACAGCGCGTAGCGCCAGCTGTTGGTTTCGCGGCGCACCGTGACCAGCGTCGAAATGCACTGCGGCGCAAACACGTACCAAACCAGCAGCGACAGCGCCGTCGCCAGCGACCAGCTTTGCGCAATCACCGGCCCCAGCGCCGACGCCACATCCTCGCCCGAGGCCGAGAGCGCATACACCGTGCCCAGCGCGCCCACGGCCACTTCGCGCGCCGCCAGCCCCGGCACCAGCGCAATGGCAATCTGCCAGTTAAACCCAATCGGCGCAAACACCGTCTGCAGCGCCTGACCCAGACGCCCGGCCAGACTGTATTGAATCGCCGGGCCGACTGCGCCTTCGGGCGGGGCGGGAAAGGTCGATAAGAACCACAAAATCACCGTCAGCGCCAGGATGATGCCGCCGACGCGCTTCAAGAAAATCACCGCCCGCTCGTGCAGCCCCATGCCCAATTGGCGCAGGCTGGGCACGCGGTAAGCGGGCAGCTCCATGATGAGCGGCGTGGGCCGCGCATTGCCGCGCCAGAGTTTAAACACCGCCGCCACCGCCATCGCGCTGACAATGCCGCCCGCGTACAGCCCAAACATCACCAGCCCCTGCAGGTTAAAAACGCCGCCCACGGTGCGCTCGGGAATAAACGCGGCAATCAGGAGCGCATACACCGGCAGGCGCGCCGAGCAGGTCATCAGGGGCGCGATCATGATGGTGACCAGCCGGTCGCGCCAGTGGGTGATGGTGCGCGTGGCCATCACGCCCGGAATCGCGCAGGCAAAACTCGACAGCAGCGGAATAAACGAGCGCCCCGACAGCCCGACGCTGCCCATCACGCGGTCCAGCAAAAAGGCCGCACGCGGCAGGTAGCCGGAATCCTCCAGCACCAGAATAAAAAAGAACAAAATCAAAATTTGCGGCAAAAACACCAGCACGCCGCCCGCACCAGCCAGAATGCCGTCGGCCAGCAAGCTCTGCAACACGCCGTCGGGCAGATGGGCGCGCAGCAAACTAGAAAGCCATTCGACGCTGAATTTGATCGCGTCCATCGGCAGCGTCGCCCAGCTGAAAACGGCCTGAAACATCATGAACAAGATAAACGCCAGCAGCAGCATGCCCCACAGCGGATGCAGCACCACCCGGTCAATTGCGTCGTCGTTGTGCAGGCTGTCCGCTGGAGCCTTGACCGCCAGACG
>CAIYKK010000052.1 GCA_903926695.1 uncultured Burkholderiales bacterium | reverse complement strand
CGGCATGGCTGTCCAGCCCGTCACGGACCCGGCGGCGTCCACCGACAGGCTCAAAATTGACCGCTTTACCCTCGTTCCCCTCAAGAGGATAGAGCCCGGCGCCGAGCTGCGCTTTTCCCTGACGGGCATGCGCGGGGGCGTGGCCGATATCGAAATCACGGGCATCGTCAATCACATTCCCATGCGCGAGGTGCGCCCCGGCGTTTATGAAGGTGCCTACACCATCCGGCGCCAGGACAACCTGACTTCCTCGCGTGCGCTGGTGGCCACGCTGTGGCAGGGCGAAAAGTCCGTCAAGGCCAATCTGAACCGTTCCTGGGTCAGCAGCGAAGCCCAGGGGCCAGCGATTCGCAACCTCTCGCCCCGCGACGGCTCGACGACCACTGGCTCTCGCATCACTGTGTCAGCCAGTTTTGATGAAGCAGATGGCTCCGGCATTGATCCGAAAACCGTGCGTATTCTCCTATCGGGCCGCAATATCACCGAGGCCAGCAAAGTGACCCCGCAGTTCTTCGCCTACCGCGCCAACTTGCAGCCCGGCCACTACACGGCGGACGTGACGGCCCGTGACCCAGTCGGTACGGCCCTGCGCAAGAGTTGGGGTTTTAGCGTGCCAGGGGTCGCTCAGTCGCGCTCTGGCAACACAATTTGCGACGACATCAAGCCCAGTCCGGTTGCCTCGAAGCCAAATACCCAGCCCGCCCGGTCTCAACACAAATCTTCTCCTGCGACGGGCAGCTCCCGCCCTCCAGTGGTGATGGTGGCCAAGCCTGTCGTTTCTACGGGCGCTAGATCGAGCAGCGCATCGGGTGCTCGCTCTGGCACCGGGACGGCGGCCAAGTCCACTTCGGCATCTCCGAAGCCCGCCAAATCGGCGACGACCAGAAAAACGCCCGGCACTGCGGCTTAAACCGTGTCGCGGCGGGGTTGCTCCCGGCGGATGCGACGATTTTCCCGATGTTTAAAGTGTCGTATTTCGATACTTTTGGTTTTTATATGTAGGCTTTGTACTTTTAAGCACTCCTTTTTACCCGTAGGTGGCTAAATTGCCTGCACAGGTATTTGCCTGGGTAATCAGGAGTTAATGTATGAAATCTCATTCTTCGGCTTTCACGGGCAGGAGCGTGATGCGCTGTCTGACTTTGGCGGCGGGCGTCGTGCTCGGTGCCAGCGCGCTGACGGGCTGCTATGGTGTGGCCCCCAACGAGGCGCGCCAGCCCGCCGCAGCGCCAGCGGTGTCTGCAGAGCCAGCACCACCGAGCACGACATTTCCGGCGCGGCTGTACCCGGCCAACGCGGCGGCTGAAGCCTATGGCGTCGTGGGCGCGGTGGTCACCAATGACCGCAACGGGCGCGGCACCTTCAGCACCCAGATCAATGGCGAGAACTTCAGCGGGGAGGCCACGCGCCTGACCCGCGTGTCATCGCATCAGGGTGTGGCCAATAGCACGGGCAACCGGGGCAGCTATATCAGCTGCCGCTACGAGATGAACTCGGACACGATGGGCACGGGCGAGTGCCAGCTTTCCAGCGGTGCGCAGTTCAGCCTGCATGTGGGTATTTGAGCTGATTTTTTCGGCGTGGCAAGTACCGCATAACGATACCTGAAGTACGTCCGAATCAGCTTTGCGCTTTTCTCTCCCCTTTTCGGCGCAGCGCTGGCTACATTGCCTGTACAGGCATTTGCCTGGGCTAATGGGAGTGAATGATGAAGTCTCGTCTTTCGGCTTTGATGGGTTCGAGTCTGATGCGCCGTCTGGCCTGGGCTGGTGCTGTGCTGGGCGCCAGCGCGTTGACCGGCTGTTATGTCGCGCCGCTCAATCAGGCTTCTCAGTTCGCGCCGCCCGTGGTCTATGCCGCGCCAGCACCGGCGACCATGACGTTTTCGGCGCGGCTGTATCCGGCCAACCCGGCGGCTGCGGTCTATGGCGTGGTGGGCGCCGTGGTGACCAACGACCTCAACGGGCGCGGCACCTTCAGCACCCAGATCAATGGCGAGAGTTTTAACGGGGAAGCGACGCGCCTGAGCGGCTCGTCAGCGCATCAGGGCGTGGCCAATGGCGCAGGCAACCGGGGCAGTTATATCAACTGCCGCTACCAGATGAACTCGGCCACGATGGGCACGGGCGAGTGCCGCCTGTCCAATGGTGCGCAGTTCACCATGCATGTGGGCAATTGAGCGCGGGCGACGTGCCGGGCCGCCTCGCGGTGCCGACAAAAAATCAGGGCGCGGGCCGCTCGACCAGATATTCCTTGGCGTACCAATAGGTTTCGGGGGTTTTGAGCGCGGCCATCACGCCCTCTTTTCCATCTTGGCGGGAGCGCAGATCCCAGCGCGCATCGAGCACCCGGCATTGCGACGGCGCGCAGGGCAATTGCCCGGTGCGCCGCTGCACCAGTGCATAACGGTGGGTTTTTAACAGCGTTTCCACGTCCGCGTAATCGACCGGCTGGTCGGCAAAATAAGAAACGATCTTCGCGCCGGGAATGATGAATTCGTAGCGTTCAAAGTGGCCGTTGAAGTTGCTCGGCACGGCCACCGTTTGGCCTTTGAGTAACGCCACCGTGTTGGGCTGAAACTGGCCCCGCTCTTCGTTGAACGGATCCGTCACCCAGGCCAGCGCAAACAGCACGGCAAATCCGGCCAGCGCCGCCACCGGCCGCGTCAGCGCCGGGCGAATCAGGCCGACAAGGCAGGCCAGCACCGCCACCGCCAGAAACAGCCAGAAAAGGGGCGAATAAATCCACGTCTCCTGCGTGGCGCGCACCGCGCCGTAGCCAATCAGGCCCATAGACAGCAGGCCGATCAGGCACACGCCCAGCGTCAGGCCAAACCAGAGGCGGGCGATGCGCTCCCAGTACAGCGCGATCAGCACCGCCAGCGCGGGCATGGCCGGAATCAGGTAGCGCGTCGAGCGCTGCGTCGGCAGCATAAACACCAGCGCCAGCGCCAGCAGCCACAGCCAGAGGATTTTTTCAGCGTCGCTGAGGGTTTGGTCCGTACCGACGCGTTCGCGCCAGCTACGCCAGGCCGCCACCATGCAGCCGACCGCAATCGGCAGCAAAAACAGGGCGTTACTGAAATAGCCGGTCAAAATCGTCAAAATCCCGCTGCTGCTGAAGGCGGCCTTGAAGTAGCCTTGCTGCGAATTCATCTTGCCCGCGTTTTCGCCGATAACAAACTCGCGCCAGACTTCGCCCGGCTGCGGATCGAGCGCAAACCACAGGCTGAACATGGCCAGACCGATCAGGCACATCGTCACGACTTTCAGGGCGTCGGTCACGAGGCCGGGCCGCGCCAGTTGCCACGGCGCCCGCCCGGCACCGACGATCTGGTAGCACAGCGCCAGCCCAAAGCCGACCGGCACCACCATCACAAAAGATTTGTACAGGCAGCCCAAGCCAATGGCCAGCCCGGCGAGCAGCGGAAACTTCCAGCGCGATGCCAGCAGCCGCGCCGGTGCCCAGGCCAGCGCAAAAAACACCCCAAACAACCAGAAGGTTTCCGGTGCGCTGGTCAAAAAAGGACGGCCATAGCGGTAGGTGCTGAAGAAAGACAAATAGACGATGACGGCGATAGCGCCCAGTGTTTTGGCGTGGTTGTCGCGTTGATTGGCGTCGTTGGCCGAGGCGGACGCTGTAGGCACTCCGAGCGCTGCGCCGTTGCGCACGATTTTCCAGGTGAGCAGCCCGACCATCAGCGCAATGCCCCAGGTGTAGGCCAGACTGGGCAGGCGCAGGTTGAGCAGCGTCCAGTGCTGACCCCAGCCGCCCGCCATCATGGCTTGCCAGAACAGCAGCGGCGGCTTGGTGTTGCGCATGAAATCCCAGGCGCTTTGCAGCGGCAGCCAGTGGCCGCTGGCGGCGGTCAGCCGGGCGATGTTGGCATACACCATCTCGTCGCCGTTGCTCGGGATGTGGTCGCCCGCCAGCCCGAACAGGTAGGCTAGCGCCACGGTCAGCGCCAGAGCAATCCAGACCCGATGGGCAGGCAGGCGGGACGTGGGCGTCTCAAGATTTGTCATGGCCATTGGAGGGTAAAGCCGCGCTGGAGTTCACCGCACTGTCGGGCGGCGCGTCGGGGCGGTGGCGGCGGAAAGTCAGCCGGTCGTTGGCGACAAAATTGGCCACGCTGGCCACCGCAATGGCCAGCACATTGGCCAGCAAATAGTGCAAATGCAGCGCCAGCCACTTGGTCAGCAGCGACTGGATGGCAATCGACAGCGCCGCAGCCATCACGTATTTAAAAAACAGCACCACGGCGGGCTGGGGCAGGGTGCGCGCCCGGTCGCGCCAGGTGAGGCGCCGGTTCCAGTAAAAGTTGCTCAAAGTCGCCACGCTGATGGCCAGCGCAATCGAATAATTGAGCCGCGTCTGGAAATCGGCGATGCCGTGCAGCAGATTTTCCTGCGCCAAGTACAGCACGGCAATGTTGATAAACGTGCCGCTGCCGCCGACGAGGCCAAACTTGACAAAACGCCAGCGCACCATGAGTTGCAGGCGCGGTGGCAGCAGGCGGATGACGCCTTCGGCAAAAGTGCGAAGTGTGGACATCAGGCGGGCGGGTTCACAGGGGCGGCGAGGCATTCACGCGCTTTGGCCAGCACCTCGGCGGGCGCGATGACTTTGAGGCACTGGTTGTCGCCGTCGCAGTAGGATGAGCGGTGGTTGTACGCCGTCAGGCAGGGCGAGCAGGGCCACTGGCTGTAAAACGAATGGCAGCGCGGCGTGAGCGGTGCGTACAGGCCGGGCGTTTCGGGGCCGAACAGCATCAGTGTCCAGATTGGCGTGAGCGCGGCAAACTGGCCGGGGCCACCGTCATTCGTCACCAAAAGGCGGGCGACGTGAAACAGCGCCAGCAGTTCGGCAATCGAGCGGGTGTAGCCGGTCAGGTCGATCACGGCGCTGGCGGGCGCACTGGCCTGCACCTGGGCCACGAGCTGGCGCGCCAGCGGCTGGTCGTCTTTGAGGCCAATCACCGCCACGGCGCAGCCATCGGCCACCAAACCTTGGCACAGCGTCGTGTACGACGCCAGCGGCCAGGCGCGAATCGGCAAAATCCCGCCGCCCGGATAGACCAGCACCAGCGGCTTGCCCGCAATCGCCGGGAAATCTTGCGCCAGCCGGTTTTTAATGCCTTCAATCAGCGCGCCGTCCAGCGGCACCTGCGGCGGCGGCTTGGGCGCGCCCAGCACCAGCACCTTGGATTTGGGCACGGCGGTGGAATCAATCGCCCGCGCCAGCGTCAAAAATTGCGCGCTGATGTGGTGATACGGGTTGTAAGGCACGGGCCGGTTCAGGTGCGAGCCCCGGTACAGCCCTTCCTGCGTGTGCCGGTGAAACCCCACCCGCACGCCCGCGCCGCTGGCATACGACAGCAAACTGCTGATGCGCGAAAACAGCTCGCAGTCGATGGCGACATCGACCTTGGCGCGGCGCAGCTCGCGCACCGCCGTCCACAGGCTGGTCAGCAGGCTGGACAGCGATTTGTCGTTCACCGTATGCACGTTTTGCGGTGGCATGACGCGCATCAAATCGAGGATTTCGCGGTTTTTACCGAACATCAGCGCGTGTAACTGTGCATCGGGGTAGCGCGTTTTCAGGCGCGTAAACATGTCGTGCGCCAGCACCAGACTGCCCATTTCGGACAGCAAAATCACCACGATGGCGCACGGCGCCTTGTCGTTCGCAGCCGTGGGCCAAAAGCGGCGTCGCAGCGCCTCCACGCCGGAGACCGCCGCGCACAGCGGAATGCCCGCCCAGCGGTCCATCCATCGTTGCAGCTCGATATTCATGGCTTACACACCGCGCTGGCGGTCGGCCTTGAACTGCAGCACAAACTCGCCAAAGCGCCCGGCGTCGAGTGCGTCGCGCACTTCCTGCATCAGGTTCAGGTAGTAATGCAGGTTGTGGATGCTCGCCAGCATGGGGCCGAGCATTTCGCTGCAGCGGTCCAGGTGGTGCATGTAAGCGCGGCTGAAGGTGCGGCAGGTGTAGCAGGTGCAGGTGGCATCGACCGGGGCTTGCTCGCTTTTGTAGCGGGCGTTGCGGATTTTCAAATCGCCAAAGCGCGTGAACATGTGGCCGTTGCGCGCATTGCGCGTGGGCATCACGCAGTCGAACATATCGACGCCAGCCGCTACGCCTTCGACCAGATCTTCCGGTGTGCCCACGCCCATCAAATAGCGCGGTTTGTTCTCCGGCAGGCGGTGCGGCGTGTGCGCCATGATGCGCAGCATTTCTTCCTTCGGCTCGCCAACGCTGACGCCGCCGACGGCGTAACCGGGAAAATCCATCTCGACCAGCGCGTCCAGCGACTCCTGGCGCAGGTTTTCAAACATGCCGCCCTGCACGATGCCAAACAGCGCGTTCGGGTTTTCCAGCCGGGCAAATTCGTCTTCGCAGCGTTTGGCCCAGCGGCGGCTCAACTCCATCGAGGAGCGCGCTTCGCTTTCGGTGGTGATGTGGCCTTTGGTGTCGTAAGGCGTGCATTCGTCGAACTGCATGACGATGTCGCTGTTGAGAATCGTCTGAATCTGCATGGAGATTTCAGGCGTTAAAAACAGCTTGTCGCCGTTGACAGGGGAGGCGAATTTCACGCCTTCTTCGGAAATCTTGCGCATCTCGCCCAGCGACCAGACTTGAAAGCCGCCGCTGTCGGTGAGCAGCGGTTTGTCCCAGCTCTCGAACTGGTGCAGGCCGCCGAACTGCTTGACGATGTCCAGGCCGGGGCGCATCCACAGGTGAAAGGTGTTGCCCAGAATGATCTGCGCGCCCATTTCAATCAGCGACTGCGGCATCACGCCTTTGACGGTGCCGTAGGTGCCGACGGGCATGAAGATGGGCGTTTGCACCACGCCGTGGTTCAGGGTCAGCTGGCCGCGCCGGGCGTAGGAGCCGAGGTAGGTGCCTTCGCTCTCAAGGCTGGCAGGGTCGGTTTTGAGGACTTCAAATTCAAGCATTGTTTTAGATTTCGCAAATGGGTTCAAAGGGCTGGCGGCGTCTGGCGCGTCAGCAGCATGGCGTCG
>CAIYKK010000051.1 GCA_903926695.1 uncultured Burkholderiales bacterium | reverse complement strand
AGACGCGCACCCGGCCCAGCGTCTGGACTCAGCCCGCCAAGTTCAAGGATCTGTCCGACAAGATGGTCACCCAGGTTGCTGCGCTCGACGCAGCCGCCAAAACCGGCGATCTGGACAAGCTCAAAGTCGCGTTCAGAGCCACCGCCGGGACGTGCCAGTCCTGCCACGACGTGTTTCGCAATAACTGAGAGAATGAGCGGCTTTAGCCGCCCGCCGTCAGCCGTCGCGGGGTGATTTCCACCGAATCGGTGGCGGTGCTCATCCAGACCGTGCCGTCTTGAATCGTGATTTGCAGCTGCATGCCGCGCTCGGCGAGTCGGGCCAGCGCTTGGCTCTCGGCGGCCTCAATCTGCCAAACGATCAGGTTGGACGCCCGCGTCAGCTTGGTTTCAATGGCTTTCCACCACACCGGCGTGCTGCTGGAAAAGCTGTAAACGCTCACGCGCTCGGCCCGGCCGGCGGCGCGCATCAGGCGTTTGTCGTCGGGCTGGCCCACGTCAATCCAGTGTTGCACCGCGTCGGTGTAATCCTTGTGCCAGAGCGCGGGCTCGTCCACGTCCCACAGGTCTTTGGCAAATTCGAGTTGACCGGCTTTGTCGTCGGCCAGCACGTTCAGGGCAAAAGCCAGCAGGCGGATCATCATGCGCTCGTCGGTTTCGGACGGATGGCGCGCAATGATGACGTTGTGGTCGGCATAAACGCCCCGGTCCATGTCGGCGATTTGCAACTGGGCTTTGTGAATGGTGGCTTTGATGGCCATGTTTCAATCCACGCCCAAGCACAGCTTGGGCGAAATCCGGAAAGAATCTTGGCTCCTCCCGGATGAGTTTTATTCCCCTGACGGGGGCGGCGCAAACCGGAGTTTGTTATTGATAAAGGGCTTGCGTAAAAACCCTCTATTGGAACAGCCTTTTGACGGGCCGTATCCGGCTCATATCAGCTTGGAATAGGTCGAAGTCGTCGGCTGGCCGAAATAGGTGTCAAACACCATGCCGCTGGCGCGCACAAACATGCGGCCCTTGGGCGTGACGCGAATCGCGTCCGCGTCCAGCGTGATCAGCCCGGCTTCGGCGTAAGGCTGCAGGCGCGCCAGTTCGGGCGCAAAGTAGTCGGCAAAGACGATGCCGTGGTCGCGCTCAATGGCCGCGAATTCCACCGGCGCGCTGCACATCAGCGTCATGATGATCTCGCGGCGCAGCACGTCATCGGCGCTCAGGCTGAAACCCTTTTCCAGCGGCAGCCGGTTCAGGTCAAGGGTGGCGTAATAAGCGCTCACGGTGCGCACCGACTGGCTGTACGACGTGCCCACCTTGCTGATCGCCGACACGCCAAAGCCAATCAAATCGCACTCGGCGCGCGTCGTGTAGCCCTGGAAATTGCGGTGCAGGCTTTTGTCGAGGCGCGCTTTGTTCAGCTCGTCATCGGGCTTGGAAAAATGATCCAGCCCGATATAAACGTAACCGGCATCGAGCAGGCGGCGCATCGACATCAGGAAAATCTGCAGCCGCTCTTCAGCCGACGGCAAATCTTTGGCTTCAATCAGCCGCTGGGCCTTGAAGCGTTGCGGCAAATGCGCGTAGTTGTACAGCGCAATGCGGTCGGGCGAAAGCGTAATCAGGCTGTCCAGCGTGCGGCCAAAACTCTCCAGCGTCTGCTTGGGCAGGCCGTAAATCAAATCGGCGTTGACCGACTCAAAACCGGCCTGGCGGCTTTCAGCGACGGCTTTTTCGACCATTTCCAGCGGCTGCAGGCGGTTCACGGCCTGCTGCACGGCAGGGTCAAAATCCTGCACGCCGAAGCTGTTGCGGTTAAAACCCAGACCGGCGAGCAGGGCCAGCGTGCCGTCTTTGAGCGTGCGCGGGTCGATTTCGATGCCCAGTTCGGCCTCGGGTGTGAAGTTGAAATGGCGGCGCACGATGGCCATCAGCTCGCTCAGTTCGTCGGCGGTTAAAAACGTTGGACTGCCGCCGCCCAGATGCAGCTGCACGGCTTTGCGGTCGCTGCCCAGGTGCGCGGCGACCAGCGCCATTTCCTTGTCGAGGTAGCGCAGGTATTCGGCGATGCGGCTGTGTTCTTTGGTAATGATCTTGTTGCAGGCGCAAAAGTAGCACAGCGACTCGCAAAACGGCAAATGCACATAAATCGACAGCGGCGGGTTGTCGGGCTTGCCGACGCGCTGTTCGAGGTGGCCGATGTAGGACTGCTCGCTAAAACCAGTGTTAAAGCGGTCAGCCGTCGGGTAAGAGGTGTAACGCGGGCCGAGGGTGTCGAACTTGCGGATCAGTGCTTCGGAAATCTCGATGTCGGGCAGGGGAAAAGTCATTGCAAATCCAGGAAAAAAGGAATGGGGAGATTCTGGCGCAAATTGGCGCGCTTTCCCGCGCTGGATGACCCTTGATGCTCGCTGGACTGCGCGCAAACACCGGTGTTGTGCGAAGATAAGGCCGATTTCAGGAAGGAATTTTTCATGAAGGCTGTGTGGAATGGCGCCGTGATTGCGCAAAGCGATGACACCGTGGTGCTCGAAGGCAACCATTATTTTCCCGAAAGCGCGCTCAATCGTGCGCATGTGACCTTCAGCAACCACCACACCATGTGTTCGTGGAAAGGTCAGGCCAGCTACTACTCGCTGCTGGTCAATGGCGAAATGAACACCGACGCCGCCTGGTATTACCCCGACCCCCGGCCCGAAGCCGAAGAGATCAAGGGCCGGGTCGCTTTCTGGAAAGGCGTCAGGATTGAGCCTTGAGCCTTGAGCCTTGAGCGGGTGCGGTACACACCATTTTTTTATCGCTTTGAAGGAGAGTCGCCCCATGTTCAAGCACATCCTGCTTCCCGTCGATGGTTCGCCCACCGCTGACCTGGCGGTGGACAAGGCGCTGGCCATTGCGCAGGCTTTTCAGAGCCATGTCAGCGTGATCTGTGTGGTGGACCCTTACGCCTTCACCGGCGTGGGCACCGATTTGGCTTACAACCAGGCCGACTATCTCAGCGCCGTCACCGCAGAAGCCGACGCGGCCATCACGCCTGCCAGGGAGCGTTTGCAGGCGCACGGGGTGGAGGCCACCGGCTCGGTGGTTGAGGGCCAGGCGGTGTACCGCGCCATTCTGGATGCCGCCGAGGCGGTCGATGCGGACTTGGTGGTCATGGGCTCGCATGGCCGCCACGGACTGGAAAAACTCATTCTGGGCAGCGTGACCGCCCAGGTGCTTTCGCATGCCCACTTGCCGGTGCTGGTTGTGCGTGACTAGCTTGGGGCGTGCCTGTCCCTGGCGCCACGTCACGCAGTGGCGCTTTGCCCTCTCCCGAAATGACCCTGAAAAGGAGTTTTTCATGGATTTGCTGAATCACGATCTGCTGCATGAGTTTCCCCAGTATCTGGAGCCCATGCGCCGCTTGAAATCCTCGGACGCGCGTTTTGCCAGTTTGGTGGCGCATTACGACACGGACAACCGGACGATTACCGGTTATGAACAGGGTGTAGGCTCCATTTCCGATGAGGCGCTGGAGGTGCTGAAAAAAAACCGGCTCAGGCTCAAGGACGAGATTTACCAGATGCTCAAGGCCGCCTGACATTTGCGGCGTTCAAAAATCCGGCGCGTTTTCAAACACCCGTAATTGACCCGTGGCCGGGTGCGCGAACGCCAGCGCACAGGCGTGCAGCAGCAGGCGCGGCGCTTTGGCCTGTACGGCTTCGGGCGCGTACAGCGCGTCGCCCAGCATCGGATGGCCCAGCGCCTGCAGGTGGACGCGCAATTGGTGCGAGCGGCCAGTCAGCGGCTCCAGTTCCACCCGCGTGCTGTGCGCGGCTTCATCAAAAGCGACAACCCGCCAGCGCGTCTGGCTGGGCTTGCCAAGCGCTGTGTCGATGATGCGCAATGGCCGGCGCGGCCAGTCCACGGCGATGGGCAGGTCGATCAGGCTCCAGCCGTCGGGGCTGGCGGCGGGCATCGGTTCGCCATCGACGACGGCGGTGTAACGTTTATGGACTTCGCGGCGCTCGAACAACTGGCTCAGCGCTTTTTGCAGGGCTGGGCTGCGCGCCATCAGCATGAGGCCCGAAGTGGCCATGTCCAGCCTGTGAACGATCAGTGCGCCGGGATAGAGTGCCTGCGCCCGGCGGCTCAGGCAGTCTTGTTTGTCCTCGCCGCGCCCCGGCACTGACAGCAGGCCGGAGGGCTTGTTCAACACCAGCAGGTGATCGTCGGCAAACACCACGTCAAGCCCCGCTGCCAGCACGGGATGTGGCTCAAACGCTGGCGCGTGACAAGCGCCTGTTGCCGAGTCGCCCGGCTCAGGCACGCGGCGGCGGAAAGTTGTGAACCGGCGGGCTGGTGCGCCGGATTTCGCGCAGCATGAACAGGTAAAGGCTTTCGACCTTGTCCCGCGCCCAGGGCGTTTTGCGCAGAAATTTCAGGCTGGAGGCTACGCTGGGTTCGCTGGTGAAACAGCGGATATTGATGCGCTGGCCCAAGCCGTCCCAGCCGTAATGCGCCGCCAGCGCGGTGATCATGGTTTCGAGCTTGACGCCATGCAGCGGGTTGCCCGGCTGCGGCGCGCTGGCGGCTGGCGCCGGAGCGCCTGCCGCATCGTCAGAAGAAGGCCCGGAGGGCATCACCATGACGGGCTTATTTGTTCTTCAGTTTGCCGCGCACCGGAACCTGCGTGACGACGGTCGGGCGCACCGCGTCAGGCGACACCAGCTTGGGCGGCGAGGTGTCTTTCTTGGGTTTTTTGACCATCTTGTCGTTGTTTTGCTGACCTTTTGCCATGACTTTCTCCAGAGTAGGGTTAAGACTTGATTATCAGTGCAATCCGGCGGCCGCCAGCCTGGTCAATGATTTCGCAAGGGGCGGCGATGCGCCTGGTTTTGCGTCGTCCGGTGTGCAGTTTTCGGCTCAACTGGATCGCCCGGCCTTTTCGATGGCCAGCTTGGTAAGACCAGCGGCCAGAATCTCGCGTGCATGCAGCATGGAGGCGGCCATCTGGGCATCGGGGACGATGTCGGTGTAGCCCCAAAACGATGCTGCGGCATTGAGTTCTACGCGCCGCATTTTGCCCGGCATTAACGGCGGAAGATTGGCTTCGCACTGTTGGCCGCTGATTTTCGATTGGCAAAGGTAGTAGTCGGCCTGCTGCACTTTGCTTTTGCGCAGCGTGACTGTTCTGCCGCACCCGCCGCTGCAGGTGATCGTGATCTTTTCTGCGTTACTGTTACTCATGGTCCGTCTCCTGTTTTAACGCCTGGCGTCCCTCAATATAAGCGGGCGTTGCGGCAGGATCAAGGGGCGTGAACAGCTATTCAATCGGGAGCCATCAGCGCGTCGGGCAATAGCCCCGCACTCCGGCTGAACGGCGAGCCACTGTTAAGCTTCGCGCCCGATGCCTACACACAGCTTTACCGAACTCACGCGCCAGCGCGCTTTTATGCGGATGTGGTTTGCCCGCCTTTTTGGCACCACGGGCAGCCAGATGCTGATGGTGGCCGTCGGCTGGCAAATGTATGAGCTGACCGGTAGCGCCTGGGACTTGGGGCTGGTCGGCCTGTACCAGTTTTTGCCAGCGCTGCTGCTCACGCTGGTGGCCGGGCATGTGGTGGACCGACTGCACCGGGGCCGTATCGTCGCCGCCTGTTTGCTGACGCAGGCGGGTGTGGCCTTGACGCTGGTGGCGTCCTTGCAGGGCTGGGGCGCGTCGGCGGCGTGGGCGTCACGGGAATTGCTGCTGGGCGTGTCGGTGATGCTGGGCGTGGTGCGGGCGTTTCAAATGCCCGCGCAACAGGCGCTGGCTCCGATGCTGGTGCCGCCCGCCATGCTGCCGCGTGCGATGGCGTTCAGTTCGGCGGGCATGCAGGCGGCCATCATGGGCGGCCCGGCGCTGGGCGGCGTGCTGTTTGTGGCGGGCGCGACGGTGGTTTATGCGACTTGCGCCGGCCTGTTTGCCACCGGCTGCGTGCTGCTGCTGGCGCTGCGTTACGAGCATGTGCCGCCGCCGCGTGAGCCGGTGTCGCTGCGCTCGCTGCTGGCGGGCGCTGAATTTGTCTGGCAGCGCAAGGCGCTGCTGGGCGCGGTGTCGCTGGACCTGTTTGCGGTGCTGCTGGGCGGGGCCACGGCGCTGCTGCCGATGTTTGCCAAGGATATTTTGCATGTCGGGCCGTGGGGGCTGGGGCTGCTGCGGGCCGCTCCGGCGCTGGGCGCGCTGCTGATGTCAGTCGTGCTCACGCGCTGGCCGCTGGAGCGCAAAGTGGGCCGCACCATGCTGCTGGCCGTGGGCGTGTACGGTGTGTCGATGCTGGTGTTTGGCTGGTCCACGAGCTTTGTGCTGTCGCTGGTTGCGCTGGCCGTCTCGGGCGGCTCGGACATGGTCAGCGTCGTGGTGCGCCAAACCCTGATGCAGATCGAAACGCCCAACGACATGCGCGGGCGTGTGAGCGCCGTCAATTCAGTGTTTATCGGCGCATCGAACCAGCTCGGCGAGTTTGAGTCCGGTGCCAGCGCTGCGCTGCTTGGGCCGGTCGGCTCGGTGGTGGCCGGGGGCATTGGCACGCTGCTGGTGGCGGCGCTGTGGGTCAAGGGCTTTCCGGCGCTGGCGCGGCGCGACCGGATGAGCGGCTCTTGAGGGATAGGCGGGTTGGCAGACTGGCGCGATGACCGCCGCGTCTGCCGCTCCGGCGCCCGCCCGCCTTGCGCTTCTCAGCAAATTCAGCGCGCCTT
>CAIYKK010000050.1 GCA_903926695.1 uncultured Burkholderiales bacterium | reverse complement strand
GGTCGGAGTACAAGGATTCGAACCTTGGACCCCCTGGTCCCAAACCAGGTGCGCTACCAGACTGCGCCACACTCCGAATGAACATGATTATAGCCCGAGAAAAACGGGTTTTCTACACAGCTCTTGAACTTTTTGTGCCGCCCTGCTTGCGGGGTCGGCTCGATTACCCTTGACCCCTATTTTTTCAGGAGTGATTGATTTGCACAAACTCACGCTTTTTGCCGCCCTGCTGTGTGGTTTGACCTGCGCACAAGCGGCGCAACCCTTGGCAGCGCCCGCCACGGCGCACCAGCACCCGCTCACTGCACGCTGGACCTGGACGCAGCCCGGCGGCAAAGCCTGCATCGAAGCCTGGCACTACCGCGCCAACCACACCCGCACCAGCATCAGCGGCCAAGAAAAAACCATCAGCCGCTACGAAGTCACCGCCTTGCCCAGCCTGTTCGGGTTTTACCGGGTCACTGAAACCGTGACCGACTCCAACGGCAGGCCCGATTGCGCTGGCATCCCCCACACCACCGCCAGCGGGCCAGTGACGCGCTTCATCCAGTTCAGCCCGAAGTACGATTTGCTCATCGTCTGCCGGGATCAATCGCTCAAAACCTGCTACGGGCCGTTGAAGCGGCTGCCCAACCGCCCGTCAGGCTCAGCGGGCTAACCCGCCTGACGCGCTCACGCCAGCAGCGATTGCAGCACGCCGGGCTCGAAATGCGCGCCGATGTAATCCGCCAGCCCGTCGAACACCGAATCCAGCGTCGGCGTGGCCGCGCCAAACAGCGCTTGCAGCACACGCGGGTCTTCAAACAGACCGTGCAAATACAAACCCAGCACATTGCCCGCGCCGTTTTGCCAGGCTAGAGCGTCGGGCAGCACCGGATAAGCCACATCGCCCGCCGCCGCCATTGCCGAATGCGGCTGGGTCTGGCCGTGGTGGATTTCGTAGCCCTGCACCGCCACGCCCGACAGCGCCACCCACGGCCCGCGCACATCGGCAAATTGCGCCTCGCGCTGCTGCACAGTTTTGGCCGCTTCAAACACGGTGACGACGGGCAGCAACCCCAAACCGGGGCCGTTGCCGTCGATGCCGTGCGGGTCAATCAGCGCTTCGCCCAGCATTTGCAAGCCGCCGCAAATGCCCAGCACCGCGCCGCCCCGGCCCGCGTGGGCGGCAATGGCGTGGTCCAGCCCCTGCGTGCGCAGCCAGTCCAGATCGGCGCTGGTCGCTTTGGAGCCGGGCAGGATGATCCAGTCGGCATCCGCCAGCTCAGCCGGATTGCGCACCCATTTCAGGCGCACACCGGGGACGTTTTTCAGCGGCTGGAATTCGTCCAGATTGCTGATGCGCGGGTAAGCGATGACGGCAATCACCGCCGGACGCGAGCGCCGCGCCTCCGCCGACAGCGCAGAAACGCCAGCGCCCAGCGTGGGGGCCATGTCAAACACGCCGTCTTCTTCAGGCAGGCCGTGCTGCCACCACATCGGCAGCGTGGCGACCGTCGGCACGCCGGTCAGGTCTTGCAGCATTTGCGGCCCCGGCGCGAGCAGGCTGGCGTCGCCCCGGAATTTGTTCAGCACAAAACCTTTGATCAGCGAGCGCTCGGCCTCGTCGAGCATGGCCCAGGTGCCGTACAAATGCGCAAACGCGCCGCCCCGGTCAATGTCGGTGACCAGCAAACAGGCGGCATCCGCGTGCAGCGCCACGCGCATGTTGACGATGTCGCTGGCCTTGAGATTGATTTCGGCGGGCGAACCAGCGCCTTCGATCACCACCACGTCGTTCTCGGCCAGCAACTCGTCCAGCGCCTGCGCCAGCACCGGCCAGACCGACGCGCTGCGCCCGCGCCACGCCATGCGCGAAAGTTCAGCATCGACCTGCCCCATCAGCACGACCTGGCTTTGCGTGTCTTTTTCGGGTTTGAGCAGCAGCGGGTTCATGCGCACGTCGG
>CAIYKK010000049.1 GCA_903926695.1 uncultured Burkholderiales bacterium | reverse complement strand
TTTTTGAATGGTTCCCATGCATACGATTTCCATCAATCGTCAGGCAGAGTTGCGTTCGCTGATCTCAGGTTTCTTGCAACAACGCCTAGACAGCAAGCTCGACAAACTCGCCCCCGACGATCCAAAACGCGCCGAACTTCACCAGACGTTCAACGCTGAAAACTGGCTCACCAGTGCCGCAAAGCGGGTCAAGCAAATTCAGCTAGTCACGCATGTACTGAAGGCGACGCATCCCGATCCAAAAATTGATCAAGCCACCAACCTTTATGCGCCACCGCGCAATCTGGCAGCACACGCTTTAGTCGGTAGCCATGTTCTTGGCAAAAGCTTCGACGATGATGTGACGGGCAACGCCGCCGCGCTTGATGTGTACGGATTTTTGACCCAAGAGTTTCAAGGTTCAACATTGCTTGAACTGATGCGGGTTGACGATAGCGATTTAGCGCAAGCACTGAGCAGTCAGCCTGAACAGGCGGCGGAATGGATGCAAACTTTTGCAGGCATTGAGCTTCCCCGGTGTGCAAAACCGACTTCGCACACCCTGGCCAAGCAGCTCTACTGGCTCACCGGCAGCGACCCGCACGATGACAACAGCTATCACTTGCTGGCCCCGCTCTACGCCAGTTCGCTGGCGCACCGCGTTTATCAAACAGTGCAGGACGACCGCTTCAGCGACGAAGCCAAAGCCGCCCGGCAGGCGAAAAAAGACGGCGTTTTCAGCGAGCGCCCGGTGCGCGAATACCTGGAACTTGCCGTTCAGCAGTTGGGCGGCACCAAGCCGCAAAACATCAGTCAGCTCAACAGCGAGCGGCGCGGCAACAATTTTTTGTTTGCCTCGCTGCCGCCGGTCTGGCGCTCGATAGAGCTGAAACCGCTACTGAACACCGAGTCGATGTTTCCGCGCTATAGTCGCCGCCCCGAAGTCCGGCGGGCGCTCAAGGCATTGTTGGTCTTTTTGAAATCCGACCCGGCGCGCAATGTTGAAACCCGAGAACGCCGCGCCGCATGGGTTGACACGTTGATCGACGAGTTTCTTCAGTTTCGTGCTGAATTGCGCGCCTTGGTGCCGGGCTGGAGTCAATCGCCGGACTGTCGCCTTGACGGGGCGAGCAAGCATTGGCTAGACCCCGATGGCGTGGCGCAGGCTTACCAAGCCTCGGAGCGGGCGCTTCCCCTTGACACCACCGAGCGCATTTGCGCCGCGTTTGCCAACTGGCTCAACGGCCAGTTGCGTGACCCGCTGCCGATGGGCGACCCCGAGTTTCTCGAATGGTGCAACCGGATGCACGAACAAATCAAAGCCGAAGAACGGGAGGGGCGCGATGCCGACACTTATTAAGGCGCTGCTGGTGCTGCCGCGCTTGCGTATTCAAAACGCTAACGCCATTTCCAGCCCGCTGACTTGGGGCTTTCCAGCCATTACCGCCTTCACCGGCTTGATGACCGCGCTGGAGCGTCGCCTCGGGCCGCAGGCGGGCGTGGCGTTTTATGGCGTGGGCGTGATTTGCCACGGTTTTGAGGCGCAGGTGACGCACGGCGGCTACACCCGCAGTTTTAACCTGACGCGTAACCCGGTGTTGCAAGACGGCAGCACCGCCGCGATTGTGGAGGAGGGCCGCGTTCACCTCGACATCACGCTGGTGTTTGATGTGAGGCTAGCCTTGTCCCTGTTAGTCGAAGCCGAGCGCATTCAGCTCGCCGCCCGTATCGGCGAACTGATGGCAGGCATGCGCGTGGCGGGTGGCAGCGTGATGCCTGCGCTGCCCGGCATGTTTCGCAGCCCGCCGCGTCCGCAACTGACGTTACTCGGTGACGACCCAGAGGCGTGTCGCAAAGAGTTTCGTCGCCTGAGCCGCCGCTGGTTGCCCGGTTTTGCACTGGTTTCGCGGGACGATTTGCTACAAGCGCGGCTGCTGGAATTGCAAACCAGCCAGCCCGATGCCACGCTGCTCGACGCTTGGCTAGACCTGTCGCGCCTTAATCATCGCGCTACTCGGCATGAGGCCATCGACGACAAAACCGGCGAGCCTCACGAAACCATCGAATGGAAGCTCGATACCCGCGCAGGCTGGACAGTGCCCATGCCCGTGGGTTTTGCGCCGCTGACCGCGCTGCATCCGCCCGGCGCGGTGGCTGGCGCGCGTGATGCCCGCGTACCGTTTCAGTTTGTCGAAAGCGTGTATTCGATAGGGCAGTGGATCAGCCCGCACCGCCTGAGCGACATTGACCAACTGATGTGGTTTTCCGATCACGACCAGACAACCGGCCTTTACCGCTGTATCAACGCTTTCAAATCCAATACTTTTTAAAAATTTCAAGGAGTTTTCTCATGGCAACTACCGCCCTCAAAACCGCTTCCGTGCTGGCCTTTGAACGCAAGCTCGATCCGTCTGACGCGCTGTTTTTCTCCGGCCTTTGGGACGAGCGCGCCGCCAGCAGCGGCTGGCCCGCCGTCACCGTGCGCGCCAAGTCCGTGCGCGGCACCATCTCGAACCGCCTCAAAACCAAAGACCAAGACCCGGCCAAGCTCGACGCGGCGATTGAAAACCCGAATCTGCAAACCGTCGATGTCGCCACGCTGCCCGCCGATGCCGACACGCTCAAGGTCAGCTTCACGCTGCGCGTGCTGGGCGGCGCTGGCACGCCTTCGGCCTGCAACAATGCCGACTACCAGCGCAAGTTGCTGGACACGATCAAAGGCTATGTCGATGCCAACGGCTTTGCCGAATTGGCCCGCCGCTACGCCAGCAACTTGGCCAACGGGCGCTTTCTTTGGCGCAACCGCCTCGGGGCCGAACAGGTGCAAGTGCAAATCGCCCAACTCGTGCAAGGCCAGCCCGCGCAAAGCTGGACTTTCGATGCGCTGGCGCTGTCGTTGCGCCACTTTGACGCGCCGCCCGAAGCCGCCGCCGCGCTCGCCGAACTCAGCGCCTTGCTGGCTGCCGGGCTGGCCGGTCAAAGCCATGTGCTGCTGCAAGTGACCGCTTTTGTGCGCGTTGGCGCGGGGCAGGAAGTGTTTCCGTCGCAGGAACTGATTCTTGACAAAGAAAAAAGCGGCAAAAGCAAAACGCTCTACACCGTCAGCGGCATGGCGGCCATGCACTCGCAAAAAGTGGGCAATGCGCTGCGTTCTATTGATACCTGGTATGTTGGGGCCGATCTGAATGGTCCGATTGCCGTTGAACCCTACGGCTCGGTGACA
>CAIYKK010000048.1 GCA_903926695.1 uncultured Burkholderiales bacterium | reverse complement strand
TGGCCCAGCCGCCCGGCACCGTGCGCGGCCAGATCCGCCTGACCGAACAGGGCGAAGTCATCGGCTCCAAATACGCCAACCCCGAAATTGGCCGCCGCAACCTTGAAACGCTGGTCGCCGCCACGCTGGAAGCCACGCTCTTGCAGCCGACCAAACCCGCCACCAAAGCTTTTTTGCAGGCGGCGGCGGAACTCTCGCAGGCCAGCATGGCCGCTTACCGGGCGCTGGTTTATGAAACGCCCGGCTTTACCGAGTATTTTTTCAGCGCCACGCCGATTCGGGAAATTGCCGAATTGAACATCGGCTCGCGCCCCGCGTCGCGCAAGCCGTCGCAAAAGATTGAAGATTTGCGCGCCATTCCGTGGGGTTTCAGCTGGGGCCAGTGCCGCCTGACGCTGCCGGGCTGGTACGGTTTTGGCTCGGCGATTGAACAGTTTTTAAGCCAGGGCGGCACGCCCGAGAGCCGCAAGGCCAATCTGGCACTGCTGCAAAAAATGTACCGCCAGTGGCCGTTTTTCACCACGCTGCTGAGCAACATGGACATGGTGCTGGCCAAAAGCGATTTGGCGCTGGCCTCGCGCTACGCCGGGCTGGTGGACGACGCGGCGCTGCGCAAAAAGATTTTCAGCGCGATTGAAGCCGAATGGCAGCGCACCGCCCAAGCGCTGGCGCTGATTACCCGCGAAAAACAGCGGCTGGCGGGCAATACGGCGCTGCAGCGCTCGATTCGCCACCGCTTTCCGTACATCGACCCGCTGCACCATTTGCAAGTCGAACTGGTGCGCCGCTACCGCGCCGGGCAGACCAACGAGCGCGTGCGGACGGGGATTCATATTTCGATCAATGGGATTGCGGCGGGGCTGCGGAATACCGGCTAAAAACAAACCTCAAACGGGGTAAAATTTTTAAAATTTCCCCATGAACCCTGCTGATTTGACTGATTTGACTGATTTCACCCCTGTGCCGCCGCCCGTTCTTCTCACCCGTGACGGGCGCGGCGTTTACAGCCTGGTGCTGAACCGGCCCGCCAGCTTCAACACACTGAGCGAAGAAATGCTCACCGCGCTGCAAACCGCCCTCGACGCCATTGCACGCGACGACACCGCCCGCGCCGTGGTGCTATCGGCCCAAGGCAAAGCCTTTTGCGCGGGCTACAACCTTAAGGAAATGCGCGCCAACCCCGAGTTGGCCTATTACCAAAAGCTGTTTGCCCAATGCACCCGCGTGATGCTGGCGATCCAGAATCTGCCGGTGCCGGTGATTGCCCAGGTGCAGGGGCTGGCCACGGCGGCGGGCTGCCAACTGGTCGCGCAAAGCGATCTGGCCGTGGCCGCCAGCGGTGCCAGCTTTGGCGTCAATGGCATTGATGCGGGGCTGTTTTGCGCCACGCCCAGCGTGCCGCTGGTGCGCAACCTGCCCGCCAAACAGGCGATGGAAATGCTGCTGACCGGCCAGTTCATCAGCGCCGACGAAGCGCACCGCCGGGGGCTGCTCAACCGCGTTGTGCCGCTTGACGCGTTGGGCGCCGAGGTCGAAAAGCTGGTCGCCGCGATTGTCTCCAAGCCGCGTGAAGCCGTGGCGATGGGCAAGGCGCTGTTTTACAAGCAGCGCGAAACCGGCGTCGAAGCCGCTTACCAGCTCGCAGGCCAGACGATGGCCGTCAACATGATGCACCCGGTGGCGCAGGAAGGCGTTCAAGCCTTCATCGACAAAAGAAAGCCGCAATGGCCGGTGCCAGCGGCGTGAACCTCAATCTGAGCCTGTTTGCCTCGTCGCGCATCGAGGGGTTTGACGAGTGGTTTGCCGCCCTGACCCAGCCCACGGCGCTGACGGAGTTGGCGGCCCTGAGCGGCTGCGTGCTGGCCGCGTGGCTCTTGGCGTGGCTGCTGGCGCGTGCGGTCAGCCATCTGCGCCAGGCCAATCCTGACACGTCGATTCTGTTTGGCCGCCGCATTGTCGATGGCGTGCTGTTTCCGCTGCTGCTGCTGTCCGCCGCTTACGCGGTGCATGCGCTGCTGCTGGCGCTGCGCTTTCCGCAGGCGCTGTTCAAAGTTGCCATTCCGGTGCTGCTGGCGCTGGTGGTGATTCGCCTGAGCGTCAAGGTGCTGCAGGTGGCTTTTCGCGAAGCGCCGCTGGTGCGGGCGCTGGAGCGCACGTTTTCGTGGCTTGCCTGGGGGCTGATGGTGCTGTGGGTCAGCGGCCTGCTGCCCGTCATCCTCGACGAGCTGGACCAGATCCGCTGGAAAGTCGGCAGTTCCATGCTGTCCGTGCGCACCATGCTGGAGGGCGCGCTGACGGCGGGCGTGGTGCTGTTGATCGCCCTGTGGATTTCTTCGGCGATTGAAACGCGCCTGCTGTACAAGGCCACCGGCAGCGAGCTGTCGCTGCGCAAGGCTGTGAGCAACGCCAGCCGTGTGGTGCTGATGTTTTTGGGCCTGCTGCTGGCGCTGTCGGCGGTTGGTATCGACCTGACGGCGCTGTCGGTGCTGGGCGGCGCGGTGGGCGTGGGCGTCGGCCTGGGCCTGCAAAAGCTCGTCGCCAATTACGTCAGCGGTTTTGTCATGCTGGCCGAGCGCAGCGTGCGGATTGGCGACAGCGTGCGCGTCGATGGTTTTGAAGGGCGCATCACCGACATCAAGGCGCGTTACACCGTCGTGCGGGCCATGTCGGGGCGCGAGTCCATCGTGCCCAACGAAATGTTTATTGGTAACCGCATCGAAAATCTCTCGCTCACCGACACGCGTGTGCTGCAGTTCACCGTGGTCAGCGTGGGTTATGACAGTGACGAGGCGCTGGTGATGCGGCTCTTGATCGAGGCGGCAGCGGCTCAGGCGCGTGTGCTGTCCGACCCGGAGCCGGGCGCGAATTTGACCAATTTCGGCCCCGACGGCCTGGAGTTCACCCTGAACTACTGGATCAGCGACCCGGAAAATGGCCTGCAAAACCTGCGCTCGCTGGTCAATCTGGCCATCCTCAAATCCCTGCGCGCCCACCACATCGACATTCCCTATCCGCAGCGGGTGCTGCACAGCGCCAGCCGGGCGCCCGCCGATGTCGCCGCAGCGCTCACCACTGCCAGAACGCCCGAGCCGGTGAAACTACCAGCGTGATGACAGCGTCCGCCGGGAATGCTCTAATTGGCCCCCGCAGCGCGCTCGCTGCAGCATAGAATAGATACCTTACGTTTACGTCAACGTCAACGTCAATTAATAAACCCACTCTGGAGCCCCGTCATGAAGGTCTTGGTACCCGTCAAGCGTGTAGTCGATTACAACGTCAAAGTCCGCGTCAAATCCGATGCCTCCGGTGTCGATATTGCCAACGTCAAGATGAGCATGAACCCGTTTGACGAAATCGCCATCGAAGAAGCCGTGCGCCTGAAAGAAAAAGGCGTGGCGACTGAAATCATCGCCGTTTCCTGCGGCGTGCTGCAGTGCCAGGAAACCCTGCGCACCGCGATGGCCATCGGCGCGGATCGCGCCATTCTGGTCGAAACCGCCGAAGAACTGCAGCCGCTCGCCGTGGCCAAGCTTTTAAAAGCGCTGGTTGATAAGGAACAGCCGCAGCTCGTCATTCTGGGCAAACAAGCCATCGACGACGACTGCAACCAGACCGGCCAAATGCTCGCCGCGCTGCTGGGCTGGCCGCAAGCCACGTTCGCCAGCAAGGTTGAAGTCGCCGACGGCAAAGCCCTGGTCACCCGCGAAGTCGATGGCGGTCTGGAAACGCTGGCCGTCACGCTGCCCGCGATCATCACCACCGACCTGCGCCTGAACGAGCCGCGCTACGTCACGCTGCCCAACATCATGAAGGCCAAGAAAAAGCCGCTCGAAAACATCAAGCCCGACGCGCTCGGCGTTGATGTCACGCCGCGCATCAAGACGCTCAAGGTCAGCGAACCGGCCAAGCGCAGCGCTGGCGTCAAGGTGGCCGACGTGGCCGCGCTGGTGGACAAGCTGAAAAACGAAGCCAAAGTCATCTAAATTTCCACAGAGTAAAAAATCATGACCTCTTTAGTCATCGCTGAACACAACAACGCCAGCATCCGCCCCGCCACGCTCAACACCGTGACCGCAGCCGCCCAGTGCGGCGGCGACGTGCATGTGCTGGTCGCCGGTCTGAACGCCGCTGCTGCCGCCCAGGAAGCCGCCCAAATCGCGGGCGTGAGCAAAGTCATCCACGTCGAGGGCGAAGCCTTTGCCCACGGTCTGGCCGAAAACGTCGCCGCGCAAGTGCTGGCGATGGCTGGCAGCTATTCGCACATCCTGTTCCCGGCCACGGCGTCGGGCAAAAACATTGCGCCGCGTGTCGCCGCTTTGCTGGACGTGGCGCAGATTTCCGACATCACCAAGGTCGATGCCGCCGACACGTTTGAGCGCCCGATTTACGCCGGTAACGCCATTGCCATCGTGCAGAGCCTGGACGCGATCAAAGTCATCACCGTGCGCACCACCGGCTTTGACGCCGCCGCT
>CAIYKK010000047.1 GCA_903926695.1 uncultured Burkholderiales bacterium | reverse complement strand
CACCAAATTGACGCGCTCCATCGTGTCGAGTCGAAACGGCTGCTGCTGCGGCAGCACGGCGGTCAGTAGCGCGTCAGCGGGCGGCAGATTCCACCAACTGGCGGCGTTGAGCGGCGCGGGCGCGCTGGCTTGGGCCGAGCCACGCTGGCGCGTGCCCCGCATGGGCGCAGACGCGACGGCAGCGCTTGACACCAACATTTTCTCGGCCATGCGGACGTGCTCCAAATCCACCAGCCGGGTGCGCGGCTGCAAAGGGCCGGGCGGCATGGCAATGCGCGGGCGGGCATCAATCACCCCGTTTGGTGTCATCGGCAACAGTTGCTTGAGGTTATGAGTGTCAAGCGGAAATTCAGCTGCTTCAAACCCCGGACGGCAAAACGCGGGCTTTCCCGGTTCGCGGAAATGGCGCAAATTGAAATCAAACACCCGCAAGTTGGCTGTTTTGCATTCGCCCTCACGGTGACGGCGAATGCGCCCAGCCAGTTGAATCAAGGAGCGCATGGACGAAGGCTCGACCACCGCCCAGTCGTAATCGTGATCGCGCCCGACTTCAGTGACAGGCGAGCCGAGCACAATGAAAAGCTGATCCGCCTCGCGGTGAGCGTCGAGCCGCTGGCGGATGCCGGGCAGACTGAACACCGCGTCGTGCTGGCGACGGTTCAGCGCCTGATCGAGCTGGCGCTCAATGCCGGAGCGAATCAGCAGCGGAAACTGCGAGTGGTAAACACACAGGTGAATCTGCACACCGTCAGGCGCACCCAGCGCGTACAGCGCCAGCGCGACTTCCACCAGTTGCTCGATATTGGCCATGCGAATCAGGCCAAAGCTGACACGCTTGCGCTTGGCGGTGTGCGGATCGTCGCTGTGATGCTGCGCGTGCAGCGCGATGGCGGCATTGCGGGCCAGTTCGGCAAAACGAGCCGTGTGCTGGTCTCGGTCGCCGCCCAGGTCCAGCGGCAACAAGTCGTAGCGGCGGCGTACCACGGCTTTGGCAAGCTGCTCACAGCGCCGGGCGGCAAACGCTTGGTGCGCGGCGGAAAAACTCTGTGCATCGGCGCAATCGACTTGCGACTGGCTGAACTCGTCAAACCAAGCGCAACACACCTGCGCGGCCCGATCTGCGCCCTCCGGGCGGTTGGACCGGTTGCACTGGAAGTGATAACGCCCATTGCGGTAAGCCTCGAACAGCCCCTGCACCAGGGCGGGCGGCAAGGTGGCCGATGACAGCAGCACGCGCGCGCCCAACAACCCGGCCCAATGCACCAACCGAGTCAGCGCGGGCAGGTCGGCGATGTCGAAATCGTCCGGCTCGTCGAGCACCAAGTCTCCGCTCATCAGCCGCAGCATGGGCGCGATTTGACGACCGCCACGCTGGCTTTCGGTGGCGGGTGTCAAGTGGTCGATGGTGCAAACCAGCAGCGGTGCAGTCAGCAGGGCGCGCACTTGCGGCTCGTGCATGACACGGCGCAACAGCGGATGCGCGTCGTGATTGCCTTCAAAAACGACATGGCCTTCTTCTTCATGCAGCAGCTCTTGAGAAGATGCCGAACCCGTGGCTTCGGCTTGGCGCTCGTAATGCTCAAACAGCGCCCGGCTGGCCGAGTTGCCAACGCGAATCGCCACCTCGTCATCACGCAAACTAAGCAATTCCCGAAAAGCCGTTCCGGTTTGCAGCGTCAAAGTACGCAAGCCCATTGCAAAAGCGCAGCGCATGCCGCGTTCGCCATCGGCCAGTGCGTACATGATGCGGGCGTTCGCCAAGGTCTTACCGCAACCCGTCGAGGCCATGTTGACAATGAACGCCCCACTTTGTAGCGAGCGTTCGCGCATGGCGGCGGCGGTATCGGCGGCTTTGTCCTGCCAACGGAATTTTTCATTCTTGGAACGCTTGCCCAAGCCTTTGTGCCGGGCCAGACGCGGGAGGTGTTCGTCGAATCGCGGCAATGCGTAGGTGATTTCGCCGCTGTGCTGGGCCACGCCGAGCAGGTGCTCGTCTAGCGTCTGGTTGAAACGCCCTTTTTTATCCGTATTGGCAAACAGCGGGTAGTTCGCAAGTCCCTTGACGCGGGCCGGATCGGGTTTTCCTTTGGTGTCGCTGCTCAAGCTGGAATAGTGGTGATCGGCCAGCATCAGGCACAGCCGCGATAGGTGCATCACATACGGATTGGCCAGCCAGTCGCCTTTTCCGGGCTGGGCGCGTAGCGGTAAGAGTCGCTGGGCCAGTCGGGCGGCACGCTTGCGCCACAGCTCGGTGGTGACGGGCAGGCCGTGCGGAAATTGCCAGTAGAGCGGCAGTATTTTTTCGTCGCCCTCGCCGGTTTTTTCGTTCCAGCTGGCATCGATGCGCTGGAGCACATTGCCCAGCAAGGCGGCGCTGAAGCCGGAAACCTTGGCACCGAGCCACAGGGTTTTACCGTCTTCTTTGGCTGGCATGACCGGCAGCCGGTGATGCGTCAGCACCAGCCAGCCGATGGCTTGGGCCAGCGGCGCTCGCACCAACCCCGCAAACGGTGCGGCCACCGGGCCATCGCGCCCATCGCACTTAAGACGACCCAGCCAAGTGGCATCGTCAGCCGGTGTCGGCGCAGCCAGCCGCGCCAGCCAGGCGGCATCATCGTCAGCGCCAACAAAGGCTTCAAACAGGCGCAGCGACACCCATTCATGCCGATACTGGTTGCGTTCTTGTAATTTGCCTTCGAGCCGCATTTGAAAAGCGCGACTGGCTTTGCCAAGGTCATGCAGCAAGGCGGCCAACGCGGTGAGCAAGGAAATGTCCTGTCCGCTATGCCAGTCGTTTTCATCCTGCCCGCGCAGGATATTGCGCGTCGTCGTGTTGGTCGGCACCGCGCCTTGGGCGTTGAAGCAGCGGGCATCGCCGACAGTCCAGAGCAGTTCGCTGTGGTCAAGCCCGCGAATCCAGTGACAGGCGACGGCGGTGTTCTTGCGGGCGGTTTTTTTCAGCAGACGGCGTAGCGTGTCCAAACCGGCCTGGGTGATGGGCGTTTGCCAAGTGCGATCACCGCGCCGCTCGGCGAACTGGTCGAGAATGCGCCGGGTTTCGGTCAGCGCACGCTTGTCGCACTGGGAGACGAGCAGGATGTTCATGCCTGTTCTCCTTCGGCGGACAAGGTGGTGGCAGTGGCGGTGGCTGCAGTGGCTGTGGCGGTTTTCACGGCCACATCCTTGAGCGTGTCAATCATGAAGTCCAGCGCCTCGCTGCGCGTCAGCGCTTCGATGCAGGCTTTGCGAAAATCCTGCTCGCTGTCGCCGCGCATCGCGGAGATGAAAGCCTGCGGGAGAATCGTCGCGTCCTTGACCAGATCGGCCACGTCGAACACCAAACCACCGCGCCGCGTCTTGCCATGCAGCACCGCCAAGCCGTGCGGCAGACCCAACACCCAAGTGGCGCTCGCAGCCAGGCCGTAGGCGAGGTAATTGCCGTGGTCTAAAAAGCGGTTCGCCGGGTCAGTGCCGCTGCCGCGCTGGCCACGGGTGAAGTCGCCGTAATCGGTGGCGCGGGCGGCCAGCTTGAACAGCAGCTTGCTCAGGCGCGCTTCTTCGGTGAGCAAGTGGGTGTTGTCCGGCACAGTCTTGATCGCCTGGCAAGACTGGTTCAACGCACCCTCCAGCGTGGCTGCATCAATGGCAAAACCGGCCTCACGCAGCGATTTTCCGTGCAGCCAGTGCTGGCGGATGCGCTCCAGCCGGGCGAGCTGAAACGCCTTGGCCGCTTCGAGCCGCCGGGCATCATCAAACCAGAAGCGCACCCAATGCTGCAAATATTCGGTGGGGCGGTATTCGCTCTGCGGCGTGAGCCAGGCCACTTCCACATCGACTTCGTTGGCGCTGAACAGCGGCGTGCCGCCCCCGCCGCAAAAGCCCACAAGAACGCCCGCCTTGGCCAGCTCGCGCATGGCCGCCTGAGTCAGCGACGTGCCGGTGCCGAGCAGCACCGTCGTGGTGTTGGCAATCGGAATGTTCCAGTAGAGGGAGCGCTTGCCCTCGTCGGTGACGTATTCCACACGCCCGCCATTGACCAGAACGCGGCAGTGTTCCAGGTAATACAGGTTGGCGCGCTTGGAGTGGAGGATGGTTTTGAGATCGGAAGGGCTGAAGTCGTTCATAAATAGATGGGTAAAACTAATTTGTGAACCCATGTTACGCAGCCGCCAGACAAAAACAGTTGGGGACTGGCTGATCAACTCGCCTTATTTTGTTCAGTTAGCAAAACCGCTTCAGTGTTCCGTTTTGGAGCAGTCTGCACCGTCACTGGAACAATGCGCCGCCCGCCGAGGCGTTATTTACGCTGAAATTGCGCCGAGCCTGCCGATATGGCGGGTTCAGACCTGCACACCGACTTGGCACAGCTTGTGCAAACAAGGCAAGGCGTGAGAAGCCCGGCGGCCTTGTCAAGAAGCCGGGTTATTCTCTCCACCCCATTACCCCACGGAGACAACAATGATCTATGCACTTCCCGGCGCTGCCGACGCTCCCATCAGCTACAAAGCCCAGTACGACAATTTCATTGGCGGCAAGTTTGTCGCCCCGGTCGGCGGCGCGTATTTCGACGTGATCACCCCCATCAGCGGCCTGACGTACACGCAAGCCGCCCGCTCCACCGCCGCCGACATCGAGCTGGCCCTGGACGCCGCCCACGCCGCCGCACCCGCCTGGGGCAAAACGCCCGCCGCCGAGCGCGCCAACGTGCTGCTGAAAATCGCTGACCGCATTGAGCAGAACCTCGAAAAGCTCGCCTACGCTGAAACCGTCGATAACGGCAAAGCCATCCGCGAAACCCTGAACGCCGACATTCCGCTGACGGTTGATCATTTCCGCTATTTCGCCGGTTGCCTGCGTTCGCAAGAAGGCTCGCTCTCCGAAATCGACGGCGACACCATCGCTTATCACTTCCATGAGCCTTTGGGCGTGGTCGGCCAGATCATTCCCTGGAATTTCCCGATTCTGATGGCTGCCTGGAAACTGGCTCCGGCGATTGCTGCCGGTAACTGCGTGGTGCTGAAGCCCGCCGAATCCACCCCGATTTCCATCCTGATCATGGCTGAGCTGATTGCCGATCTGCTGCCTGCTGGCGTGCTGAACATCGTCAACGGCTTTGGCCGCGAAGCTGGCATGCCGCTGGCCACCAGCAAGCGCATCGCCAAAATCGCTTTCACCGGCTCCACCGCCACGGGCCGCGTGATTGCGCAAGCCGCCGCGACGAACCTGATTCCGGCCACGCTGGAACTGGGCGGCAAGTCGCCCAACATCTTCTTTGCCGACATCGCCGACGCCGATGACGCGTTTTTCGACAAGGCGATTGAAGGCATGGTGCTGTTTGCGTTCAATCAGGGCGAAGTGTGTACCTGCCCGAGCCGCGCGCTGATTCAGGAATCGATCTATGACAAGTTCATGGAACGCGTCTTGGCCCGCGTCAAGGCGATCAAGCAAGGCAACCCGCTGGACACCGACTGCATGATGGGCGCGCAAGCCTCCGCCGAGCAGATGAAAAAGATCGAGTCTTACCTGGCCATCGGCAAGGAAGAAGGCGCTGAGCTGCTGATCGGCGGCGACCGTGCGCAACTCGACGGCGATCTGGCTGGCGGCTATTACATCCAGCCGACCCTGTTCAAGGGCCACAACAAAATGCGCATTTTCCAGGAAGAAATCTTCGGCCCCGTGCTGGCTGTGACGACCTTCAAGGACGAGGCTGAAGCGCTGGCGATTGCCAACGACACGCCTTACGGTCTGGGCGCTGGCGTGTGGACGCGCGACGGCAGCACCGCCTACCGCATGGGCCGCGCCATTCAGGCTGGCCGCGTTTGGACCAACTGCTATCATGCCTACCCGGCCCACGCCACCTTCGGCGGCTACAAGGAATCGGGCATTGGCCGCGAGACCCACAAGGTCATGCTCGACCACTACCAGCAGACCAAAAACCTCTTGGTCAGCTACAGCCCCAAGGCGCTGGGCTTCTTCTGAAGTTTCCTCCTCCAGGCTTTCCCGACAGAAAGCTTGTTTTTCAGGCGGCCACTGGCCGCCTTTTTTCATGGCGCGGCCAAGCGCCCGCAAGGAGAAAATCATGGTCGAACGAGTAATAGCCACTGAAACGGCACTGGCGCTGATCGAGCGCCTCAAGGCCAAGCATGGCGCGCAGTTGATGTTTTTCCAGTCTGGCGGCTGCTGCGATGGCAGCTCGCCGATGTGCTACCTGATTGGTGAGCTGACGGTCAACCGCTATGACCTGCTGCTCGGCAGCATTGGCGGCTGCGAGTTTTTTATCAGCCAGTCGCAGTATGAATACTGGCAAAACAGCCTGTTAATCATTGACGTGACCGAGGGCCACGGCAGCACTTTTTCGCTGGAAGGGCCGGAAGGGGTTTGCTTTTTGACCCGCTCCCGGCTGTTCAGCGATGAGGAACGCGAAGCGCTGGCGCCGGTGCAGGCTTGCACCGGCTAACACCAGAACCAGCACGCCAGTTTTTTACAGCAGCGCCAGCATGCCTGCTTTGTACAAAGCCTGACGGTCGGCGTAGCCGTTGAGGCCGCCATTGATCGTGCGTGTGATGCCTTCAAAATCACCAGCATCGGCCAGCGTGTTGAGGTTGCGGCTGTGCCAGTACCAGGCCGCCGACAACGCGGCCCATTCGGGCTTTTCCAGCTCGGCGGGCGAAGCTTCAAAATCGGGCACGGTCATCATCAGGCCGAACAGGCCATCGCGTGTGCCTTGGTAGTTGGTGCGCCCAGTGGTCTGAATCAGGCCACGGCCCAGGAAACGCTTGCCGTCGCCGGGATAGATGTTTCCCAAGTCCTTGCGGCCTTCGTAGCGCGATTGCGCAGCCGTTGGTCCCCAGATTTCGCGCACATACACCAGGCGGCCCGTTTCATGGCCGATTTGCGCCAGAAATGCGGCCAGACGCTTGGGCGAGTCAATGGAAAAAAGAGCACAGGCGGGGTGCAGGTAAGGCTGCCATTTGGCGGCGAGTGCAGCTGTGCAGCCGGTGCCGGCCTGGATTTGCTGGGCAGTCAAGCTCATCGGGATTATCTTTCTTTTGGTAAGAAGGTGTGAATGTCAATACGGCAAAATCAAACGCGTGCCGCCTCATTCTATTTCTGATTCCCTGCTTCATGGGGGACGGTACCAGCAAACAGTGGGCGGCGCGCCGTGATTTTTAGCCCTGCGCCAGCTCGGGGAGCTGTAAGCTCTGGCTTTCTTTTTGATACGGAATTCTTCATGAGCGAGCGACACGCCACCCCCGACAAGGACGAGATTGCCCAGCTCCCACTTTTTGAGCGTCTGGGCCTGACGCAGATCGAGGTGATCGCCACCGCGCAGCAGGCCACCGATGCCCTGCAAGCGCTGAGCGGTGCCAGCGTCTTGGGGTTTGACACCGAATCCAAACCCACCTTTGCCCGCAACGAAGCGTCCAGCGGGCCGCACATCGTGCAGCTTTCCACGCTGGACAAAGCCTATATTTTTCAGCTTGAAGAGGCCGGGTGCCGTCACGCCGTGGCGCAGTTGCTGGAGTCGCCCACCCTGATCAAGGCGGGGTTTGGCTTGGGCGATGACCGCAGGCGCATCACCCACAAACTGGGCGTGGATTTGCAGGGCGTGCTGGACCTGAACATTGTTTTCAGGGCACGCGGCTACCGCAAAGACATGGGCGTGCGCGGCGCGGTGGCAGTCCTGTTCAACCAGCGTTTTATCAAGTCGAAAAAAGCCACAACGTCCAACTGGGCCAATGCGCGCCTGTCAGAGGCACAGATCATCTATGCGGCCAACGACGCTTATGCGGCGCTGCGGGTTTATTTGGCGCTGGGCTTATGAGCGGCTGCAGCCGGCGTTACCTGCGGCGCACGTATGGACGCGCTGGCGGCGGCGGCTCCACGTAGCCCAGCGTGCTGCGCACCATCGAAAACGCCAGCAGCGCGCACACGGCAATGCCCGCCACCATCGGCCCGGCGCTACCGTCGGCGTACACACCGACCACCGCCATGACCACCGCGCCGGTCATAAACTGCACGGTACCCATCAGCGCCGAAGCCGTTCCGGCAATGTCGCCGTGGCCTTCGAGGGCCAGCACCGCCGTCGAGGGCAGCACCAGCCCCAGAAAACCATAGCCAATCAACAGCAAAGGCGTCATCACGTCGAGCTGCTCCATGCCCAGCAAATTAAGCACCCACAGGAACATCATCACCGCCGCATAACCGACCACCGCCACGCGGATCGTCGTGACCAGGCCAAACGCGGCGGACAGCCGGCCTGTGAGCTGCGAAGCGCCAATGAACGAGGCGGCGTTGATGGCAAAAGCCAGGCTGTACTGGCGCGGCGTCAGCCCGTAGTGGGTGATCAGCACAAACGACGAATTGGCCAAATACACAAAAAAGCTGGAAATGCCAAAAGCGCCAATAAACACCAGCCCCATGAAATGGCGGTCGCGCAGCAGCACGCCGTAGGCGGTCAGTGCGCTGCCCGCTGTGCTGCTCGCACGGCTGGCGGGCGAGCGGGTCTCCTGCAGGCTGGTCGATACCAGCCACAGCCCCAGCCCGGCGGCCAGTGTGACGGCCCAAAACACACTGCGCCAGCCAAACCATTCAATCAGCCAGCTGCCCGTCAGCGGCGCCAGAATGGGCGAGACGCTGAACACCAGCATCAACAGCGACATCAGCCGGGCGGCATCCGGGCCGGTGTGCAGGTCGCGCACTATTGCACGCGGCACCACCATGCCCGCGCAAGCGCCCAGCCCCTGCACAAACCGCAGTACGACCAGCGTGCCGATGTCCGGCGCCAGCGCGCAGCCAACGCTGCCCAGCGCAAACAGCCCCAAGCCAAAATACAGCGGCGGCTTGCGCCCCACCTGGTCCGAGACCGGCCCGTAGATGAGTTGCCCCAGCCCCATCGCAATGAAAAAAGCCATCAAACTGGCCTGCACCTCGCTCACGGACGCGTTCAGGCTCGCGCCTATGGACGGCAGCGCAGGCAGGTACATGTCGATGGCAAACGGGCCGATGGCCGAGAGCAGGCCCAGCACCAGGGCCGCCCGCAGAAAGCTTTTTCTCATGCCCTCAATGCAGATGGCGGGGCTTGCGGCCACCACCGCCGTGGCCGGTGCCGCCCTGCGGACCCGTGCCGCGTGGCGGCTTGCCCAGCTGCATCGAATTGGCCAGCTCGGTAAAGCGGCGCTCGAACAGCTGATCGACCGCCGTCACCACCTCGCCCAGCTCGGAGGCGTCGAAATGGCGCTCCATCAGGCCAATCATGTCCTGCACCAGCAAGTCGCGCTGGACCTGCATGATCGCCGCTGGCGTGGGGCCGACAAAATAAACGGCAAAGTCGTCGCGGGCTTCGTCTTCTTCGTCGCCGTCCTCTTCGTCGTCGAACTCGGCGTCGTAGAACGTCACCTCGATGGGCGCGCCCTGCTCGGCCAGATCGTTCAAGCCCATGCACATTTCGTCGAGCGACTGGCGGAAATCATCGTCGCCGGGCACCGTCCAGCACATCTGCAGCAGGTGCGTACTGGCATCAAAGCGGATGCCCGGCTCTTCTTCATAGACGCTGGCCGCGCCTTTGGCCAGTGATTTGGCGCCCGCGTAGGTCCACAAGGGTTTGAGGGCTTCTTGCAGCTGGGCAAAGCTGACATCGGCGCGCAGGGGAACTTCGCCGTGGACGTGAATTTCAAAAGGTGTGTTGTAGCGCGACATGAATTGATCTTACCCAGTTTAAGGGGGAGCGGTGACGCCGGAGCGTCACCAAAATACGGCCCGTTGCGGGCCTGGCACAGGCGGCCTGGCTATTTATTGTGCCAGTTTGAGGCCGCCGGGAGGCAAAACGCGCCTCAGACCCGCCCGGCCACCCAGGCTTGCACCGATTTCAGCGCCGCGTCCAGATGCGTCGCGTCGGTGCCGCCCGCCATTGCCATGTCGGCCTTGCCGCCGCCCTTGCCGCCGACCTGACCGGCGACAAAGTTCACCAGCTCGCCCGCCTTGACTTTGCCGGTGCTGTCGCTGGTCACGCCAGCGGCAATCTGCACCTTGGCACCCTCGACGGCGGCCAGCACGATGACGGCCGTTTTGAGCTTGTCCTTGAGCTTGTCCATCGTCTCGCGCAGCGTCTTGGCATCGGCGCCTTCGAGTCGGGCGGCCAGCACCTTGACGCCGTTGATGTCAACCGCCTGCCCCATCAGCTCATCGCCCTGCGACGACGCCAGCTTACCCTTGAGCGCGGCGACTTCCTTTTCCAGCGATTTCATCTGGTCGAGCACCTGCGCAATCCGGCCCTGCAACTCCGACGGGCTGGCCTTCAGGCTGCTGGCAGCGGCTTGCACCGTGCTTTCCAGCGACTGCAAATACGCCAGCGCATTCTGGCCGGTCACAGCTTCAACCCGGCGCACGCCGGAAGCCACACCGCTTTCGGCGACGATCTTGAACAGACCGATGTCGCCGGTCGCCTTGACGTGGACGCCGCCGCACAGCTCGCGGCTGGAGCCGATGTCGAGCACGCGCACGGTTTCGCCGTATTTTTCGCCGAACAGCATCGTCGCGCCGGTTTTTTGCGCCGATTCGATGTCCATCACGCGGGCTTGCGCGACGGCGTTGGCGAGGATTTCGGCGTTCACGCGGGCTTCGACTTCGCGGATTTGCGCGTCAGTCATGGGCGCGTTGTGTGCAAAGTCAAAACGGGTGCGTTCGGCGTTGACCAGGCTGCCTTTTTGCTGGACATGCGCGCCCAGCACTTCGCGCAGGGCTTTGTGCATCAAATGGGTGGCGCTGTGGTTGCGCACGGTGGCGGCGCGCACGGTGGCGTTGACCTGCGCGTTGACGTGGTCGCCCACGGCCAGCGTGCCTTCGGCCAGCTGGCCGTGGTGGCCGTACACATCGGCCTTGATTTTCAGCGTGTCGCTGACGGCAAATTTGGCCGAACCGCTGATCAGTTCGCCCTCGTCGCCCGCCTGGCCGCCGCTTTCGGCGTAGAACGGCGTCTGGTCCAGCACGACGACGCCGTTTTGACCGGCCTTGAGCGTCGCCACCGACACCCCATCAGCGT
>CAIYKK010000046.1 GCA_903926695.1 uncultured Burkholderiales bacterium | reverse complement strand
GCTGAAGTGGGCGCCGGAGACGGTGTTTATTGAAGCCGGGCCGGGTCAAGGCTTGTGCGCGCTGGCGCGCCAAAACAGCCGGGGCCAGCCGCGAACGATTTTGCCATCGACCGGCCCGACCCGCGAACTCGGCGCTGACCTCGCGCTGATGCTTGCCGCCGTGAGCCTGCTCTGGACGCGTGGCGTGACACCGGCGTGGGAGGCGGTGCGCGGCTTTGCGCAGGGGCGGCGCATTTCGTTGCCGACCTACGCTTTTGAGCATCAGCGCCACTGGATTGAGCCGGGCGCGCCCGCGCATCTTCAGCTTGAAAATCAGCCAGAAAATCCCCCGCAAAAATCCCCAGAAAAAGCGCTTGACAGCCGTCCGCCCAAGCCGCCCGCCCTGCAGCGCCTGGCTTCTTTCGACGACTGGTTTCTGACGCCGCAATGGACGCCTGCGCCAGCCTTGGCCCATGCCGCGCAGCCGGGCCGTCAGTGGCTGATTTTTGGCAGCGACTCGGCGCTGGCCAGCCGCATGGCAGGGCAATTGACGGCGGCAGGCGGCAAAGTCACGCTGGTGCATCCCGGCGACTATTTTGCCAAGCGGGCCGATGGCAGCTTCACGCTGGCGCCCGCCGACGTTGACGATTACGTCAAACTGTTCAAGGCGCTGGCGCAGGAGGAGCGCCTGCCCGAGTCCATCCTGCACCTCTGGGCGCTGGACACGATGCCGGGCGAGACGCGCCAAGGCGTGGCCGCGCAAACGCTCGCTTTTGACAGTCTGGTGTTCATGGCCAAGGCGATTGCGGGGCTGGACATCACGCACGCCATGAGCTTGAGCATCGTCACCGCGTCCTGCCAGTGCGTCATGGGCGAGCCGGTGCGCCACCCCGAACGCGCCTTGGCGCTGGGGCCGTGCCGGGTGATGGCGCGTGAAATGCCGCATATTTCCACGCGCCTGATTGATCTGGCGCCCGGCGATGCCGCCTCGGGCGACGCCTGGCGCTTCATTCTGGCCGAAAGCCAGCAGCCGCACGACACCGAAATCGTCGCCTATCGGGGCGGGCTGCGCTATGTTTATCAGCTGGTCGGCGCTGGGGCGCTAGACGCTGCACCGCCCGCCAAAGCGCCCTTGCGCCTGCGCCACGGCGGCGCTTACCTGATCACCGGCGGTCTGGGCGACATTGCGCTGGATTTGGCGGAGTTCCTGCTTAAGACCAAAAAAGTTCGGCTGGCCTTGGTCAGCCGCCGTGTCCTGCCGCCCAAAGCGAGCTGGCCCGCGCTGGCCGCCAGCGATGATTTTTCGCCGGAGACGCAAATCATTCGCCGACTGGTGGCGTTTGGACGGCTGGGTGGGCAGGTGCTCGTTTTCAGCGCCGATGTGGCCGACCGTGCCGCCATGATCCAGGTGGTGTCGGAATGCTGGCGTCAGTGGGGCGCGGTTCACGGCGTTTTTCATGCGGCGGGCGTGCTGGAAGACGGCCCTATCGCCACCAAAACGCCCGAGAGCATGCAGCGCGTGCTGCGGCCCAAGGTGGCGGGCGCACAGGTGCTGAATGCGCTTTTTCCGCCGGGCGGGCTGGACATTTTTGCCGTGTTCTCGTCCACCAGCGCCAGCTTGGGCATGGCGGGGCAGGTCGATGACACGGCGGCGAATGCCTTTTTGACCGCGCTGGCGGCCTCGCGGGCCGACGGCTTGAGCATTCAATGGGGCATTTGGGGCGACCAGGGCATGGCCGCACGCGCCTATGGCCGCGCCAATCCGGGCGCGGGCAGCGCGTCACCGGGCAGCCATCCGCTGCTCGGCGTACAGGTTGAAAAAACCAATGGCGCCGTGTTTGAAGCCACTTACGCCGCCAAGTCGCTGTGGGTGCTGGGCGAGCACATGTTGGGCGGGCGGCCCGTTTTGCCGGGTACGGCTTATATCGAAATCGCCCGCGCCGCGATGGCGCGGCTACACGGCTCATCGGCCATCGAGATTCGCGCCCTGTCGTTTGATGCGGCAATGGTGTTTGAGCCGGGCGGCGCACGCGTGGTGCGAACCCGCCTGCATTTCACTGGCGAAGCTTATGATTTTTTCGTGCAGAGCCGTGGCCTGTCGGATCAGCGCTGGATTGAGCATGCCCGCGCCCGCGTCAGCGTTTTTCTCGGCAGCCTTGATGCCGCGCCGCCGGCCCCTGCCGGGCTGTGGCACCAGGGCGAGATTGCGCAAGAGCACGCCATCAGCTTTGGCCCGCGCTGGCGCTGCATCGCCTTGATGCAGCTCACCGAGCGCGGCGGCACGGCCCAGATGGCGCTGGCCGAGCGCTTTGCCGGTGATCTGGCCGATTACCTCTGCCACCCGGCGCTGGCCGACATGGCGACCACCTTCGGCTTGCACCTGCTGGGTGCGCAGGAGCCGGGCGCCAGCCTGTTCGTTCCGCTGTCGGTGGATCGCATCCGGCTGGTCGTGCCGCTGCGGCGCCAGTTGATCAGCCGCGTGACCCTGAAAAACCAGCCCGATCACAGGCTGGCCGCATTTGATGTCGGCCTGCATGCGCTGGACGGCTCGCCGCTGGCCACATTCGAGGGGTTTTGCCTGGGCCGCGTGCCGATTGAGTCAATCTCGCCCCCGCCCGATCAGCCGCCCCTTGAGCCGACGCTGGCCGACGCCATGCTGTCGTGCGGCCTGCGCGGGGACGATGCGCCGGGGCTGTTCGAGCGCATCTTTTCAGGCGCTGGCCGCGACGTGGCGGTTTCGTCTATTGCGCTGGACGCTCTTCAGCGTGCGCTTGCGCCAGTTGCGCCAGTTGCGCCAGTTGCGCCAGCGGCACTGGCCGCGCCAGCCGCGCCCCGAGCCGCTACCGGCCCGGCGGTCAGCGCCAGCGCCAACCAAGCGGCGGGCAGCGCGGCGCTGAACCCGGTCGAGCGCGCCATTGCCGATGTTTGGCGCGAGCTGCTTTGGGTCGAAAAAGTGGAGCGGGGCGATGATTTTTTTGGGCTGGGCGGACATTCGCTGACGGCTGTGCGGCTGTTTGCCTGGCTGCACAAACAGTTTGGCGTTGATTTGCCGCTGGCGACTTTGTTTCGGGCGCCGACGCTGGGCGCCCTGGCCGCCCTCGTTGAAAACGGCGGCCGCCAGCCAAGCTCCGCGACGGCTCCAGCCACGGCTCCGGCCCTCGCGCTGCAGGCCCCGCCCAGCGCACTGGCCGCCGACGCTTCGCCAACCGCCGCCGCGCCGCCCGCCCACCCGGCATGGTCGCCGCTGGTGATGATTTGCCGGGGCAAGCCGGGCCGCAAGCCGCTGTTTCTGGTTCACGGGGCGGGCGGCAATGTGCTGATTTTCAAAATTCTGTCCGACCAGCTTGGCCCCGATCAGCCCGTTTATGGCTTGCAGGCTCAGGGCGTCGATGGCCGGCTGCCCGTCCAGACGAGCATTGAAGCGATGGCCGCGCAGTATGTCGAGGCCGTGCGTTCGGTGGACCCGGACGGCCCTTACCGGCTGGGCGGCTTTTCTGGCGGCGGTGTGATTGCGTTTGAAATGGCGCAGCAACTGACGGCGGCGGGCGCACGCATCGCGCTGCTCGGCATGATCGACACCCTGTCTCCGACGGCGGCACGGCGCCCGCTGTCGTGGTACATGCGCTTGAGGTTGTCGTGGTCGCTGAAGTTTGGCAAAAACCGCAAAGACCCCGCAGAACTGCGCAGAATGGGCCTGCGTGAAGCGGTGTTGACCGCACGGGTGCGTGAAAAGCTCGCGCACGGCGAGCCGCTGACGCCCGAGCTGGTGGAGTTTCACCTGTGGAACAATTACATCGAAGTGCAGGACCGCTACCACCCGCAGCTTTATGCTGGCCCGGTCGTTCTTTTCCGGGCGGCGGAGTGCCTGGGGCATTATCTGGCCGCCGGAAAGCGCCTGGGCTGGGAGGATTTCGTGCAGGGCGAGATCCGCGTCACCACCGTGGACGGCAACCATCTGGCGGTGATGGTCATGCCCGGCGTGGCCAAAGTGGTGGAAGGCTTCAGGCGCGAGCTGGCCCTGTTGGACGAAGCCAAAGAGGTGCAACTGGGCAACCGGGCCATTGCCTTTGCCTCCGAGCCTGAACACCCGAGAGCGATTCTTTTGAATCGCTGAAGCGGCCCACGCGGCCCGCACCTTTTTTAAATCTGCCCAACATCGGCGCGCCCGGCAATTTTGCTGCGGCGCGCCGCTGCGTTTGCGCGGGCATGAGGTAGCATGTATCACTGCGTTACAAAAAGCAGCGCATTGGGCGGGAATGGCGCTGAATGCGGTATACGGCTGTTTTTTAAATCAATGGAGAAAATGAATCATGAGCATGGGCGGCGATTTTTATGCACTTTCGGATGACCAGTTGACGAGGCTTCTGGATGGTTCGCTGGATTATGGTGATTTTTTGTACGATCAAATCGAAGAGCGACCGCGCGAATGTTATGCAGGCGGTGAATTCGTGTGGTACGAGTTGACCCAGATTTTGGCACCGGAAGACGGCTGTGGCATTGAGCAGACAGACGCTATTCCTGAAGCATCAGGCTATTCGTTCTCTGATGACGTTGAATCCGTGGCGAAACAGTTGGCGCTGCTGGACGATGAGGAAATAAAACGCCGCTACGGCAAGATCGAAACCGGGGAGTCGTTTGAGAGTGTTTTGAAGGCTGTCAACGAGGTGGTGGCTTTTTATCAGCGGGCGGCGGCGAATAAATATGCTGTTCTTTTTCGGGTGACTTGAGGTTTTTAAAAATTATCAGAATATTAAAAATTGTTAATTTTTGCAAAACTTGACCATAAATTTTTATGAGACATTACGGTGCAGAGAATGCCACCTTTCGCGGGGCGGAACCTACGTGGGCTAATGCCTGCGTCGGCCACAATGGAAATCCTCAAATATTGGAATACGCCACTGGCTTTGCTTCGGCGGCGAATGTTTTACTGGATCAGGTTATTAAAGACGGAGGTATTAATCTTTGTGTCGATGAGTTTATTTATCCTGTCTGTTTTAATATGCGACATGCAGTCGAATTATTTTTGAAGGCGGCCGTTGATCAAATTATTAGACTTGCGGATATACGTAGTGTGGCGCTTGATAAATTCGATATGGCTGGATCTCATCACCTTGGAAATATTTGGGGTTACGTTAAAAATAATTCATTGGCTGCTGATAAAAGATACCATCAAATTATTGAAGAACTTGATGGCTACATCAATGATATTGCAAAAATAGATGCTACTGGTCAAGTTTTTCGCTATGCTTTCGACAGAGAAAGTCAAAAGCATCTAACTGAAATTGCGGTGATCAATGTAGTTGTTCTGAAATGTCGTTTTAATATTTTGGAGAATTTACTTCGAAAACTAAATTCTTTAAATGAAAAATTATTAGAGGAATATGGTTGGGGTTCTTTTACGACACGTCTCTCACGGGTCCAGCTAGTGAAATTGGCTACGGAATTACCCAAACGAAATCAATGGACTGAGCCAAGCTTTCGCACTGCAAAATCATCTCTTCAAGAAAAGTATAAATTGAGTTCTAGAGATTTTTGCAGAGCTATCAAAATTATAGAAAAGCGCCACGAAATTTCCTGTCTGATTGGCGCTACAGTTGAAATTCCAGGGCTTACTTTCCAAGCGTTAACGGTATTTATAGATCTTTGGTCAAGAATGCACAATATTGAAAACGTTAAGAATCCTCCTCTTGTGAATTTAGATGTATTTGAATATAGTAATTTCAGGGTTGATGATCAATGGATTGTTAGCAGCATCGAATGCCCCGATGCGTTGGTTGATGCATTACATCCTGATTGCTTTGCAGTGCTCTCTGCGCTTTTCTATTTCCACCGCGAAGCACCGTATTCTGAAGTTTTTGATCTACTGCTTGAGGAAAATAGGGTCGTGGCTGCCAATTACCCTACAAAGCCAAGTCTCTACAAGAGTGATGCATCGCATTTACTTAGTAAAACTAATGCGCTCGAAAATATTCTCAATTCTTTAAATTTTCTTGGGCAATATGAAATACTTGATTCCGTTATCAATCGCTATGGTCTTGAAGCTTGCAGAGACCGACTTTTGGAGTTTAGTGAAGTTCGGAAAATTCGCTTGATGGAATCTGCAATGGATTAATATTAATTTGTAAATGGAAATTTATTAAAATTTTAAATAATCTAAGCGAAAATCACTACAAAAAAGCCTGCAAAAGCGGGCTTTTTCAAAAACGCATCAAAAACCTCAAGCCGCCAAAGCCGCCTCCGGCTGGTTCGCCGCGCTCTGCGTGTGCGCCGCCGTATCCGCCTCAGCCGCTGCCAGCGCTGCCGCTTTGGCCGTTTCGCCCATCGCCAGACCTTCGGCGCGCACAAAGCGCACGTCGGTCACGCCGAGAAAGCCGAACACCGTTTTCAGGAAGCTTTCCTGGTGCTCCATCGCGTTGCCTGCGTCGCTGGTCGAGTACACGCCGCCACGGGTCGAGGCCACGATCACCGTTTTGCCGCCTGCCAGGCCGACTGGGCCTTTTTCGGTGTATTTGAAGGTGCGGCCCACTTGCGCAATGCGGTCAATCCAT
>CAIYKK010000045.1 GCA_903926695.1 uncultured Burkholderiales bacterium | reverse complement strand
ATGCCGCTGGACATGCCTGAATCGGTGCTGGTGCGCTTCAAGGGCGAAATGCAGCCCGGCATCACGCTGCGCGATCTGGTCAACGCCATTCCGCTGTACGCCATCAAGGCCGGCCTGCTGACGGTCGAGAAAAAGAGCAAGAAAAATATTTTCTCCGGCCGCATTCTGGAAATCGAAGGCCTGCCAGACCTGAAAGTCGAACAGGCATTTGAATTGTCCGACGCGTCCGCCGAGCGCTCCGCCGCTGGTTGCACGGTTCACCTGAACAAAGAGCCAATCCAGGAGTACGTGCAAAGCAACATCACCATGATGAAATGGATGATTGCCAACGGCTACTCCGACGCCCGCACGCTGGCACGCCGCATTGCCGCGCAAGAAGCCTGGCTGCAAAACCCCGAGCTGCTCAAGGGCGATGCCGACGCTGAATACGCCGCCGTCATCGAAATCGACCTGGCCGACATTCACGAGCCCATCCTGGCCTGCCCGAACGACCCGGATGATGTGAAAACATTGGCCGACGTGGCTGGCACCAAGATCGACGAAGTGTTCATCGGTTCGTGCATGACCAACATCGGCCACTTCCGCGCCGCTTCCAAACTCATGGAAGGCAAGCGTGACATTCCCGTCAAGTTGTGGATTGCACCACCGACCAAGATGGACGCCAAGCAGTTGAGCGATGAAGGTCACTACGGCATTCTGGGCAGCGCAGGCGCGCGCATGGAAATGCCCGGCTGCTCGCTGTGCATGGGCAACCAGGCGCAGGTCAAGGCTGGCGCGACGGTGCTGTCCACCTCGACCCGCAACTTCCCCAACCGTCTGGGCAAGGACACGTTTGTGTACCTGGGTTCCGCCGAAATCGCCGCCATCACTTCCAAACTTGGCCGTATTCCGACCAAGGAAGAGTATCTGGCCGACATGGGCGTGCTGACCGCCGCCAGCGACACCGTGTACCAATACCTGAACTTTGACAAGATCAGCGACTACACGGACGCCGCCGCGACGGTGAAATAATCACCGACTGAGGTTCTGAACTGACAAAGCCCCGTGGCGAAAGCTGCGGGGCTTTTTTCATGCGCTCAAGGCATATTGAGTTTTCGGTGTTCGCCCATGTCCGGCGGCGGCTCGCCGGTCAGGGCGGCTTTGGCCATTTTGACCAACTGGACCATTTTGTTGTCCGTCACGTCCCAGTATTCGGCGTGGTGGATGAACACTTCGAGCAGCGCCAGAGTCGGGTCCGCCGGGCCGCCGGGAAACCAGGCCTTGAGCATAGGCGACCACAGCGCCTCCTTGCGGCCCACGTCTTCGACAATCAGCGCCCCGCCCGACACCGAAACATAACGCGCATCGCCGGGGCTGGCGTAGCTCACATTGACCTGATCGTCCTGCGCAATCCACTGCGCAATCTCGCTCTGGCGCGGGATGAAAAAATACAGCCGGGCACCTTCGTCCATGCGCTGGTTCAGCGTCGTCAGCGGCTGACTGCGCAGCCAGCCATTGGCCTGACGGTGGGTGAACATGCCGAACTTGATGCCCTTGATCAAGTCCCACAGCTTGTCGTGCTCCGAGGTGGTGGTGTTCATGGTGTCTTCGTGGCGGAGGTGATGGTCTGCAGAAACTCTGCGCCGCACGAAATCATTCGTCCATCAGCCGCTGGCCTGATCGTTTGTCGGTGTGAACTGACAGACGCTGGCGCAACGCGCTTCAAGCCTCAAGCCTCACGGATTCGTGACGGTCACGGTGTGATTTAGCGCATGCAACGCCATGACCAATCTGGCCGCACCAATGGCCAAGGGCATGCCCCAGGCCAACGGCCAGATTGCCGCCGAGCCGATGATGCAGGCGTACGAAGTGGCCGACGCGGTGCTGCACATGGCGGCGCTGCCGTTTGTCGGGCGCGGCTGAACGGACGTGCGCCCAGACTGGAGCGCGCAATCTGTCTGCCTCGGTACAGGCTTTGGCGCTGCGCTGACCGCCAGACTTGCGTCGGCTCGAAGCTGACCCTCCCCAAGCGACAAGCCCCGGCATT
>CAIYKK010000044.1 GCA_903926695.1 uncultured Burkholderiales bacterium | reverse complement strand
GGCACGTAGTCTTCGGGCAGCGCGCGCGAGTCGGTGCGCGGGTAGGTCAGCGCTTTGTGGCGCTCGTACAGGCTCTGGGCCAGCGCCAGCGTGGTTTTGGCAGAGAAACCGAACTTGCCGTTGGCCTCGCGCTGCAGCGAAGTCAAATCAAACAGCAGGCCCGGCGCTTGCGTCGTGGGGCGCGATTCTTCGGTGACGCTGGCGCGCTGGCCGCGCACCGCGTCGGCAATGGCGCGGGCGTCGGCTTCGCTCCAGACGCGGTCGGATTTCAGCTCGGGATCGAACTCGGCACCTTCGCCGTTGGCGGCGTTATTGGCCGTGGCATTGGCAGCGCTGGAATTGGCGGCGCTGGCAGCGGCGTTAACGGCCTGCGCGGCGTTAGCTGCATTCGCGGCGGCTTTTTTCCACTTGGGATCAAACCATTTGCCCGGATACGTGCCCGCTTCGGCGGCAAAGGTGGCGTGGATTTCCCAATAGTTGCGGCTGATGAACTTGCGGATTTTTTCCTCGCGCTCCACGACGACGGACAGCGTCGGCGTCTGCACCCGGCCCACGGTCGTCAAAAAGAAGCCGCCGTCACGCGAGTTGAACGCCGTCATGGCGCGGGTGCCGTTGATGCCCACTAACCAGTCGGCTTCAGAGCGGCAGCGCGCCGCGTCGGCCAGCGGCTTCATTTGCGCGTCGGTGCGCAGCGCGGCAAAACCATCGCGGATGGCGGCAGGCGTCATCGACTGCAGCCACAGCCGTTTGACTGGGTGTTTGCTTTTGGCGTACTGCTCGATGAGCCGGAAAATCAGCTCGCCCTCGCGGCCCGCGTCGCAGGCGTTGACCAGCGCGCCCACGTCCTTGCGTTTGGTGAGCTTGACGATGGCGTTGAGCCGCGTTTTCGTCTTGTCCATCGGCTTGAGGTCGAAATACGGCGGAATCACCGGCAGATTGGCAAAACTCCATTTGCCGCGCTTGACATCAAACTCCTCGGGCGCCTGGATTTCGACCAAGTGGCCGACCGCCGAGGTGACGACCCAGGCGTCGCTTTCAAAATATTCGTCGTGTTTTTCAAACTTCCCCGCCGTGGGCGTGAGGGCGCGGACGATGTCCTGCGCCACGGAAGGTTTTTCAGCAATTACCAGTGTTTTCATAAGAAATATTTAACCTTGTCCATTTTTAGGGACAGTTCCCCGCAAGGCGCTAGCCTCACTACAATACGGCCTTCCCGCGCATGTACGTGCGCCGGTGCGCACGCACACACATGAATTAACCATACCAAAAAAACCGCCGTGCCAAAAATCCAGCCCTCTGTGCCCTTTTCACCACCGGCCCGGCAGGCACGCGGCAGCGGCAACCGGCGGATTCAGGCGCGCCGCTCGGGTGTGCATGGCAAAGGCGTGTTTGCGCTGCAAGACCTGGCCGAAGGCGACACGCTGATCGAATACATCGGCGAGATCATCGACTGGCCCGAAGCGCTGGAGCGCCATCCGCACGACCCGGCCAATCCGAACCACACGTTTTACTTTCACCTCGAAAGCGGCGCGGTGATCGACGCCAACGTGGGCGGCAATTCTTCGCGCTGGATCAACCACAGCTGCGCGCCCAACTGCTGCGCTGACGAAGAAAACGGGCGCGTGTTCATCAAGGCGCTGCGCAACATCGCGGCGTGCGAAGAGCTGTTTTACGACTACGGCTTGATGATAGATGCGCGCTACACGAAAAAACTGCTCGCCGACTACCCCTGCTGGTGCGGCGCGGCCCACTGCCGGGGCACGCTGCTCACGCCCAAGGAAAAGAAGAGAGTCAAAAGTTAAGCGTCAACTTCGGCGCTTATATTTGGTATCGTTGATTTTTTCCAACCTTTAAACGCCGCAAAGCTGCCGTGACATCTTCCCTTCAAACTCCGATCCGCTGGCCCGCCGAAGCCGTGTGGGAGGCCGTGGCGCCCGTTCTGCCCGGCTTCACGGTGGAAGTGCTGCCCGAAATTGATTCCACCAACAGCGAGTTGATGCGCCGCTTCAAGGGCGGCCCCGGCCGCCTGCCCCAGCCGGAACCGGCGCTGCTGCTGGCCGAGCAGCAAAGCGCCGGGCGCGGGCGCATGGGCCGCGTGTGGCAAAGCCAGCGCGGCGACAGTTTGATGTTTTCATTGGGAATGGCGCTGCAGCCGCTGGACTGGTCTGGGCTGTCGCTGGCCATCGGCGTGAGTCTGGCCGACAGCCTGGAGCCGCTGCCCGCCAGCCGGGCGGGCAACGCCAGCGCGCCGCGCATTCGCCTGAAGTGGCCCAACGACCTGTGGCTGTCCACGCCGCAGGGCGAACGCAAGCTCGCGGGCATTCTGGTCGAGACGGCCAACGGCGCGGGGCTGCGCTAGGTGGTGATCGGCGTCGGCGTCAATATTCGCCCGGTGGAATTGGCCGCGCTGGCGGAGGCTTCGCCCTCAAACGCCGCCGTGCCGCCCGGCTGTCTGCAGGAGTTGGAACCCGGCGTGGACGCCGCTCAGGCGCTGCTGCGCATCGCCGCGCCGCTGGTGCAGACGGTGCTGGCGTTCGAGCAGTTCGGCTTTGCGCCGTTTCAGGCCCGGTTTGCGGCGCGCGACGCGCTGGCGGGGCGCGCCGTGCAGCTTTCCGACGGCACTTTGGGCACGGCCTGCGGCGTGAGCGAAACCGGCGCGCTGCGGGTGCAGGCAGCGGGCGGTTTGGTGGAAGTGACCAGTTCCGAAGTCAGTGTGCGGCCCGCCGCCGACGCACCCTTATCGGTCAAGGAGACGCGCCCATGCTGAGAGTTGTGGTGCTGGTGCTGGTGCTGGCCAACGCGGCTTATCTGGTGTGGGTGCAAGGGCTGCTGGCGCCCGACGGCTTTGCCCCGGCCAGCCAGGCCGAACCCGAGCGCCTGGGCCAGCAAATACGCCCCGAAACCATCAAGCTGCTCGACACCAAACCG
>CAIYKK010000043.1 GCA_903926695.1 uncultured Burkholderiales bacterium | reverse complement strand
CCTTCACCGGCACCGTGCGCGACCGCAACACGGCGCTGCAGCCCGGCAGCACGTTGCCGCCCAAAGAAACCGTGCTGTCAATGGAGCTGGAGCATTACCCCGGCATGACCGAAAAAGCCATCGAAGCCATGATTGACGAGGCCATGAAGCGCTTTGATATTTTCGGCGCACGGGTGATTCACCGCGTCGGACTGCTGCAGCCGCTCGATCAGGTGGTGATGGTGGCGGTGACTTCGGCGCACCGGGGCGAGAGTTTCAAAGCCTGCGAGTTCCTCATGGACTACCTCAAAACCCAGGCACCGTTCTGGAAAAAAGAAGAAACGCCCGAGGGTGCCCGCTGGGTTGATGCCCGCGTCAGCGACGATGCGGCGCTGGCGCGCTGGGGCATCAGCGCGCCCAACGCCTGAGCCGGTTTGAGCCTGGTCAAATCCCCTCTGGTTTGGCGCCGATTGCCGCGTTTGCCTTGCTTGCAAAGCTGCGCAAAAGCCCCAAGATGGCCGGTATCAGAATTTTTCAAGTTCTACCGGAGACCTCATGCGACAAGACAAACTCACCACGAAATTTCAGGAAGCCCTGAGCGACGCCCAGTCGTTGGCGTTGGGCAACGACAACGGCTACATCGAGCCGGTGCATTTGCTGGCCGCCATGCTGCGCCAGGAAGACGGCCCGCGTGCGCTGCTGGAGCGTGCGGGCGTCAACGTCAGAGGGCTGATGCAGGCGGCTGACAGCGCTGTCAAAAAGCTGCCGCAGGTGCAGGGTCAAGACCAAATCCAAGTCGGCCAGGAGCTGGCCAAGCTGCTGCAAGCTACCGAAAAAGAATCCATCAAGCGCGGCGACCAGTTCATCGCGGGCGAACTTTTCCTGCTCGCCCTGACCGACAGCAAAAACGAAGCGGGCCGCATCGCCAAAGACAACGGCCTCACCCGCAAGGCGCTGGAAGCGGCCATTGACGCCGTGCGCGGCGGCCAAAACGTCAACAGCGCCGACGCCGAAGGCCAGCGCGAAGCCCTGAAAAAATACTGCATGGACCTGACCGAGCGCGCCCGCCTCGGCAAACTCGACCCGGTGATTGGCCGCGACGATGAAATCCGCCGCGCCATTCAAGTGCTGCAGCGCCGCACGAAAAACAACCCGGTCTTGATCGGCGAGCCGGGCGTGGGCAAAACCGCCATCGTCGAGGGGCTGGCCCAGCGCATCGTCGCAGGCGAGGTGCCCGATTCGCTCAAGGGCAAGCGCGTGCTGTCGCTGGACATGGCCGCGCTGCTAGCGGGTGCCAAGTTCCGGGGCGAGTTTGAAGAGCGCCTGAAAACTGTGCTGAGCGAGTTGGCCAAGGACGAAGGCCAGACCATCGTCTTCATCGACGAGCTGCACACGATGGTGGGCGCGGGCAAGGCCGAGGGCGCGATGGACGCGGGCAACATGCTCAAGCCCGCGTTGGCGCGTGGCGAGCTGCACTGCGTCGGTGTCACGACGCTGGACGAATACCGCAAATACATCGAAAAAGACGCCGCGCTGGAGCGCCGTTTCCAGAAAATCCTTGTCGGCGAGCCGACGGTCGAGGCGACGATTGCCATCCTGCGCGGCCTGCAGGAAAAATACGAAACCCACCACGGCGTGCAGATCACCGACCCGGCCATCGTCGCGGCGGCTGAACTGAGCCACCGCTACATCACCGACCGCTTTCTGCCCGACAAGGCGATTGACCTGATCGACGAGGCAGCGGCCAAAGTCAAGATCGAGATCGATTCCAAGCCCGAAGTCATGGACAAGCTCGACCGCCGCCTGATCCAGTTGCAAATCGAGCGCGAAGCCGTGCGCCGCGAAAAAGACGAATCTTCACAAAAGCGCTTCGGCCTGATTGAAGAAGAAATCGGCAAGCTGCAAAAGGAAATCGCGGACCTGGACGAAATCTGGCAGGCCGAAAAAGCCCAGGCGCTGGGTTCCAAGGACGTGATGGAAGAGATCGACCGCATCCGCTTCCAGATCGAGGAATTCACCCGCAAGGGCGACTTCAACAAGGTCGCCGAGCTGCAGTACGGCAAGCTGCCTGAACTCGAGAAGCGCCTGAAGGATGCGCAGGCCAAGGAGACCGGTAAGGCCAAGGCGAGCAAGGACGGCGGCAAGCCGCAACTGCTGCGCACGATG
>CAIYKK010000042.1 GCA_903926695.1 uncultured Burkholderiales bacterium | reverse complement strand
TCAGCCGCGTAGATTTTTTGTTGCAAATCCAGGGCTTTGTTGAACACAAACCGGCGCGCCCCGGCGAAGCGGCGCATGTCCCGCGCCTGCCCGCCGTTGGGCATGAGTTCAAACTTGAAAGCCTGGAGACGCTGCATGCTGGAATTTTAATCAGCGGTTTGAATTATTGACAGCGCAAGAGGACACCTTCGGTGTCCGCGCTCTGCATCCCCGCCCTGAAGGACGGGGCTTTTCGCGCAAGAAGGGTAATTTTCTTTGGTGGGCGCATTGCCGGTCGCCCGGCCAATGAGGCGCACCACGCTCCAGTCCTTGAGGTAGTCCACCGGGAAAAAGCGCGTGTTGCCTTCCAGCGCCCGGCTCATGCTTTCTGGAAATTTAAAGTCGGTAAAACATTTGCTGATCTTGGCCTGCAGCGCCGGATTGAGGTTGTGCGACATCGAAAAGGCATCCGTGGGGAAGTTTTCGCTTTCATACAGCACGCGGAACTCGCTGGGCTTGATCTCGCCCTTGGCCACCATGCGCTCCATCACATCGGAGGCGACGACGGCGGCGTCATACAGGCCCTGCTTCACGCCCATGAGAGAACGGTCATGGCCGCCTGAATACTCGACCTTGTAGTCGATATCAGGCCGGAGGCCGAGTTCGGGAAACAGCGCGCGCGGTGCCAGATTGCCGGAGTTGGAGGCCTGGCTGGTGTGCGCCACCTTTTTGCCTTTCAAATCCGTCAGCTGCTTGGCGGGGGAATTGGCGCGCACCACCAGCTTGAGCGTGTAGGTGTCGGCGTAGCCGAGCTTGTCCTGGCCTTTGCCCGCAAACGGAATGGCCCCGGCAAAATTGACGGCGTACACCATCGTGCCGGTGGCGTAGTGCGCAATGTGGACCACGCCTTCGCGCTGCGCGTCAAGCACGGAGCCTTCACGCACCGGCGGAAACAGCTCGATGTCTTTTTTCAGGCAGGTTCCGAGGTGGCTGACCAAGGGCGCATAGGTGCGGCTGGCCGTGGCGGCATCTTCGATGCCCGAGATGCCGAGCACGATTTTGGCGGGATTGACGGTGGCTTTGGGCCGATCCGCGAGCAAATCCTGGTTGGCGTCGCAATACATCTCGTCGAGTTCGCCGCGATGGGCGCAGCTCTGGGCCTGCGCGCTGGCCGCCAGAAACAGCAGCGCCAGCCATGACAAGCGGGAAAATAGCCGGACAGAAGTTAAATCGGAATTTGTCATAAAACCTTTTGAAACACCTTGCAATATTTCATTATCAAATGAATTCAGGTTTGAAGCGGCAGGGCTTTCACCCGCTGATTATTCGGGCGGCATCCGGCCCCTGCGGGATAAATCCAGTCTGGATTCAGAGCGACAAAATCGTGCAGCCCGTGGTCTGGCGCGCTTCGAGGGCGCGGTGCGCGTCGGCCACATCGGCCAAGGCAAAGCGCTGGTCAATACGAATCGTGATCTGGCCGCTGACGACCATCGCAAACAGCTCGTCGGCCATTTCCTGGGTGGTTTCGCGGCTGGTGATGTGGCTGAACAGCGTCTGGCGCGTCAGGTACAGCGAGCCTTTAGCGGCCAGAATGCCGGGCGCAAACGGCGCGACCGGGCCAGACGCATTGCCAAAACTCGCCAGCAGGCCAAACGGGCGCAGACAGTCAAGCGAGCGTTCAAACGTGTCTTTTCCCACGGAGTCGTAAACCACTTTCACGCCCTGCCCGCCGGTAATCTCTTTGACGCGGGCGACAAAATCTTCGGTGGCGTAGTTGATGACGAAGGCCGCGCCGTGGGCTTTGGCCAGCGCGCATTTTTCGTCGGAACCCGCCGTGCCGATCAGTTGCAGGCCCAGCGCTTTGGCCCACTGGCAGGCAATCAGGCCAACGCCGCCCGCAGCGGCGTGAAACAGCACAAAGTCGCCCGCCTGCAAACCGCCCTGCGGCAGCGTGCGCCGCAGCAGGTATTGCGCCGTCAAGCCCTTGAGCATCATGGCCGCGCCGGTTTCAAACGAAATTTCGTCCGGCAGCTTGCACACGCATTTGGCGGGCATGACACGCGCTTCGCAATAGCTGCCCGGCGGCTGGCTGGCATACGCAGCGCGGTCGCCGGGCTGCAAATGAAGGACGCCCGCGCCGACGGCTTCGACGATGCCCGCTGCTTCCATGCCCAATTGCAGCGGCATGGCCATCGGGTACAGGCCGCTGCGCTGGTACACGTCGATGAAGTTCAGGCCGATGGCTTTGTGGCGGATGCGGATTTCGCCGGGGCCGGGTTCGCCCACGGTGACATCGGCCAGCGTCATGACTTCGGGGCCGCCGTGCTGGGTGATGCGGACGGCTTTGGAGGTGGTTTGCGCCATGAATTTTTTCCTTGTGATGTGAACGCCAGGCCATCAATGAATGGCGCGCCGCCATCGTGCCATGAATCGGGGACGGCTGCTTTGGCGCGGTGAGTGACAGTTTTTTCAATCAGCCAGATCGAACTGCGCCCTGAACGCGGCGCAAAACGCCTCCGTCCCGCTCAGGGTCAGCGTGAGGGTGTGGCGCGGTTTGCCCGGCGGGCCAAGCTGCACGGTGAAGCGGCGCGTGGCCTCGTTGTAGCCAATCGACTCGGGCGCGGTGAATTCCTGCTGGCCGTGCAGGTCGTAGTCCCAGTCGCCGCCCTCCTCCACCGGGCCGCGCTGGCCGTCAAAGGTCTGATACGCCCAGTCCAGAGCCTGCGCGATTTCGCGCTGCACGGCGCTCACCTGCTCGGGCCAGACGGAGGCCACGGCTTCAAACGTGCCGACGCCTTCGGCGTCTTCGCTGTAATCAAAATCGAGGTAGTTCAGCATCATGCTTCGCTCAAAGTTTGGCCTGCCGCCCGGCCTGGGTGAAGACAAAAATCCCGGCAATCACCAGCACGGTTCCGGCCACAACCCAGCCGGTGAACGGCTCGCCCAGAATCACCACGCCCATCAAAATGGTGGAAATCGGCCCGACCATGCCGGTCTGGGCAGCCAGACTGGCACCGATGCGCTCGATGGCCATCATCACCATCAGCACCGGCACGGCGGTGCAGAGCGTGGCGTTGAGCAGCGACAGCCACAGCACTTCGGGCGCAACCGCCGCCGCGCTGAGCGGCTTGAGCAGCACAAATTGCAGCAGGCACAGCAGGCAAGCCACCGTCGTGGCCAGCCCGACCAGCCGCAGCGAGCCCAGCCGCTTGACCATCTCGCCGCTATAGACCAGATAAATCGCGTAGCTGATGGCGCTCAAAAACACCAGCAGCGCGCCCCAGGCCGCGCCCGCGCCCTGCAGCGTGATTTCGTGGCCGAACACCAGCACCACGCCCGCGTAGCTGATCGCCATGCCGACAAGCTGCCCGGCGCTGACGCGGCGCTTGTAGAGCACCAGCCCGAGCAGCATCACCAGCGTCGGGTTGAGGTACAAAATCAGCCGCTCCAGCGAGGCGCTGATGTGCGCCAGCCCGGCAAAGTCCAGAAAACTGGCCAGGTAATACCCCGTCAGGCCCAGCCAGGCGATGCCCAACCAGTCCCGGCGCGACAGCGGCGGCTTGCCCCGGCTGGCCCACCACGCCATGAGCGCAAAAATCGGCAGCGCAAACAGCATGCGGTACATGATGAGCGTGATGGCATCGACGCCGTGGCGGTAAGCGAGCTTGACGATGATGGCTTTGCCGCTAAAGGCAATCGCGCCGAAGGTGGCCAGCAGCAGGCCGGTGGCAAGACTGGGGGATGGTGGCGAGGCGGGGGCGTTGGGGGGCGCGGTATTAATTGTTATGCCTGTTTGTCGATTAAGAAAATAAATTCGCGGTTAGGCTTTTCTGCATCTCGCAACCATTCATTCGTCCATTTCATATCTGCCATTACGTTCTTTTTATAATCAAGCTCTATAGTTTTTACCACCTTACCGTGGCGATTCAATATATCATTAAGTTCTTCTGCCGTAGCTTTCCCACCAGAACTATAAGAGAGTGCCACATATTTTGCATTAACAGTTTGAATAAGCCTTTCAATTGCTTTTACGGCAAGAAAATGGCCATCATCACCTTTACGAAAGTCCTCAAAAACTGTGGCAGCTACTCGATCCGAGGTATCCTCTCTACGAAGGGCGGCACCAACAACTTTCGGCTTATCATTTTTGCATATAGTTGCCCAAATATGATAATAGGAAGCATAACGCACCCTTGATGGAGGCATTTTTTCATTATTCGAGCCGTAAGGTGGATCAAAATAAGCAAAATCAACCTGGACATTTTTCATCGAGTCAAATATATCCCCATTTAGTACAATATTTTCTTCGGTATTTTCAAAAACCCTCGGCACCTTAAGCTGCATTTTTTTGTATGAGCGTGATGACCAATCTTTGAGATAAGAGACAAAATGCCCAAGCGTGCTATCAACCTCATCCATCGAAAGAATTAGACTAGTTAATG
>CAIYKK010000041.1 GCA_903926695.1 uncultured Burkholderiales bacterium | reverse complement strand
TATGCACAGGTTTGGAGAAACAATATCCGTGACAAAGAATTAATGCGCAGGGAGCCGATGAAATACGGCATGCTGGCACTGCCTTCGTTGAGCTGGTAGCGCGCCGCCAGCTCGATGTCGCCCATCGCCCTGCCGCTGCTACTGAAAGCGCGGTCAGTGGCCGAGCCGGTGAAAATTTCGCGGCTGATGGTGGCGTCGGAGCGGTACACATAAGGCAGGCGCGCTTCGAGTTCGAGCCGGTTGCTCAAGCCGTAGCGGGTGGTCAGCGCGCCGGTGACGGTGTTGCGCTTGACCTCGCGCACATCGACCAGACCGATCAGCAACGCCGGAATGATGGTGTAGCCCACCAGCGCGACGCGGTTGCTCGACGAATAGACGTATTGCAGCGACGGCTCCAGCGTCCATTTATTTTTCGGCGTCAGGATGCCGGGCTGGTCAAACAGCGACGCCACGGCGGGCGGCGCGGCTTCGGCGCTGGGCGCTGCGCCCACACGCACGGCGCGCTGGCTGGTGTCGGCGGCGCTGGCGCTGTCCGGGGCGGGCTGAGCCTCATCGGCGGCGGCCTGGGCGGAGTCGGTGGCGGTGATGGGCGTTGCGGCTGGAGCGGTTGAAGTGGCTGCGGCGGTTGCAGCGGCTCCGGCTCCAACTGCGGCTGGAGTGGCGGCGGCGGGGCGCGCCTGCTGACTCAGCAAGCGCTGGAGTTCGCGCTGGACGGCTTCCTGCCGGGCCAGCGTCTGGCGCAGGGTTTCAATCTGGCGGGCCTGCCCGGAGAGCTGGCGCTGGAGCTGGTCGATGCGCCCGCCGCCCTTGGCTTTGGCGGCTGCGCCCTCCTGCGCATGCGCCGCTGCGGCGGCAATGGTCAACGCTGAACAAGCAAGGATGGCCAGCGGTCGGCCTGAACGAGATAGTGTCATGACGCTCCCTTTTTTTACTCATCTGTAGCGTAGAGCATGGCTGTGTTTGGCGGCCCGGAAAAAATGCAAAGAAGGGTAATTGAGCCTTCAGAAAGCGACTCAGGCACGGCACTGTCACCACCCCGAGACAGGCCCAACTCATCCGTGGCAAAGCGCCTGGAAATGCAGGATATGAAGTCGCTGCAAGACTTTTTTGCCCCCAAAAAGGGCCGCCGGGGCCACGGCTGGCGCGCCCGGTGTCACGGCGGCGAGACAGTACTTTTGACACACGCCTGCCGCGCTTGCGCGGGGGCTTTTGTCCACTGTAGAGCTGCGTTTTTCGGCATCTAAAACCCGCCCGCTCAGCCGTTGCCGTGCGGGCCTGGCTGTCAGAAAACTGTGACAGTCGGCCCCGAATCCGCCGCCCCGGCGCTGCGGGCTGGCGGGCTGATCCACCCGGTTTTGCCGGGTTTCCCAATGAAGAGCCTGGCGCGTCCGTTTTGAAAAAGCGCTCTGGCATCGAAGTTGCTATTTCAGCCTCGATGTGCGGTCACGCACTTCACCCCGAGATGGCTTTAATCAACTTCAACCCATGACAGGATGACCCCATGATGAAAAAGACTCTTTTGGCTTCGGCCGTGGCGATGGTGCTGGGCGCTTCAGGAACCGCTTTTGCGGTGAATGATCAGACCCAGCTGTCCACGTTCGGGGACAACACCAGCACCAACACCAACACGGCCACGGCCACGGCCACTCTCACCAAAACCCGTACCAATATCGATATCGATACCAAAACCCGCACCACCACCACCACAAAGACCAAGACGGACAGCAGCACCAACAAGAACTCCGGGGACGCTATCGCCAGCGCCGCCCGCTCGGTGGCCATCAACAATGGCTCGACGGGCTCGTTCGCTAACTCCTTCAACAAGTCGTCCGCCACGGCCACCAGCAGCCTGAGCGGCGCGGTGACCGGCAACGTGGTGTATGGCCTGGGCAACACGGCCTATAACACCGGCTCAAGCTCGGGCGGCACGGGCTATGGCGGCACCGGCGGCAATGGTGATGGCGGCATCAGCATTGGCCTGGGGCTGGGCGGCAAAGGCGCCAAGGGCGTAGGTGCCAAGGGCGGCGATGGCGGCAACGGCGGCCCGGCTCTGAGCGCCGCCCTTAACCTCGGCGGCGCCAAGAATGGCCGCGCCACAGCGGGTGACGGCGGCAACGGCAATGGCGGCAGCGCGCGCGGCCCCAATAACAGCGGCCCGGCCACGGCCACGGCTAACAGCATTGGCGACGCCAACGCAGCCAGCGGCAATGGCCCGCGCACGGGCGGCCTGGGCTCGGGCGGCAACGGCGGCGCCGCCAGCAATGGCAACGTCTCCAACGATGGCTACGCCAGCAACGGCAGCAACGTGGCGGGCAATGGCGGCAACGGCGGCTATGGTGGCAGCGGCACCGGCGGCGACGGCGGCTATGGCAGCGGCGGCGCCAACTCCGCCACGGGCGGCAACGGCGGCTCGGGCGCAGGCGGCCAGGGCGGCAATGGCGGCCCCATCAAGGTCAGCGCTGGCACCTTCAGCCTGGCCAACACCATGACCGCTGTCGGGCAATCGGCTGCAGGCATTCTGGTGGCCAGCCAGAACAGCGGCATGTCGTCGCTGGTCCAGCAAAGCGTGAACGTTCAGGCCAACATGGCCGTGGGCAAATAAGGCTCCCGCCCGGCACCTGCGCACGCCCCGCAAGGGACGCAGGCGGGTGCCGGTTTTGCGCCCCTGACAACAGAAGGTCAACCATGAAATCACTCGCCACCCTCTGGCTCGGCTGCGCCGTGTCTGCCCTGTGTGCCACTGGCGCGCCCGTGTGGGCGCAGTCGCTGGCCGTGCAGCCCGCCCCGGCCCAGGCTGCAGCGGCGGGCGCTGGCGCTTCCACTCCCGCCGGGGATTTGTTTCAAAAGCCCGTCGCCATCGACCGGCTCAATGGTTACCGGGGCGGCACAGACACCGTCCACAACAGCATGAAGCTCACTGGCACCGCCTCCAGCAACACCGCCATCGGAGTGACTACCGGCAGCAACGCCATCAGCGCGGGCGCATTTGCCAGCATGAGCGGCCTGCCGGTGGTGATCCAGAATTCCGGCGCCAATGTGCTGATCCAGAATGCGGTGATCCTGCATCTGGAAATGAACTGACAGGTGGCCACCATGCGGCACCTGTTTTTTTCTGCGGCGCTGGCGGCGGCCCTGGGCGCGTCGGGCAACGCCGCCTGGGCCGAGTCGGCCCATCAGGCCTATCTGCCGCTAGGCGGCGGCGATGTGCGCCTGCCCATCACCAGCATCCGTCAGGCGCGGCTGGCGGGCACCTTGCTGCAGCAATACGATTTCAGCTGCGGCTCGGCGGCGCTGGCCACGCTGCTGACGCACCATTACGGCCTGCCCACGTCCGAGAGCGTGGTGTTTGAAGCCATGT
>CAIYKK010000040.1 GCA_903926695.1 uncultured Burkholderiales bacterium | reverse complement strand
GCGACGTGGTCGGTGATGTTTTTGGCGTTGGCCGGGCCGACGCCGATGTTGACCATCGTTGTGCCGCTGCGGTCGGCGCGCAATAAGTGATAAGCGGGCATTTGCGGCAGGCGCGGCGGCGGCGCGCCCAGCTCGTCGCCCGCTTGCGCGCCCAGGCCGACGCGGCGCGTGACGACATTGCCCGGCTCGATGAAAGCGATGTATTCGCTGTCGGGGTTGGCCATTTCCGCACGGCCCAGACACACAAATTCGTCAATGTAAAACTGGTAATTGGTGAATAGCACAAAGTTCTGAAACCAGTGCGGCGAGGTGCCGGTGTAGTGGCGCAGCCGCTGCAGCGAATAATCGACGCGGGCGGCGGTAAAGAGCGACAGCGGCAGCGGCTCGCCGGGGCGCGGCTCGTAAGTGCCGTTGGCAATGCCGTCGTCCATCGCGGTCAGATCGGGCAGGTCGAACACGTCGCGCATCAGCATGCGGCGCTCGGTGCTCATCGTGCCTTCGATGTGGTCGTTTTCGGCAAAGGAAAAGTGAATCGGAATCGGCTGGGCGCTCAGGCCGATTTCCAGCGCCACGCCGTGGTTTTGCAGCAGCAGGCGAAATTGTTCTAAATAGTAGTCGCTGTACAGATCGGGCCGGGTCAGCGTGGTTTCGTAGCGGCCCGGCCCGGCGACAAAGCCGTAGCTGAGCTGGTCGATGTCGGGTGTTTGCAGCGTGGCCCGCGCCACCGTGTCAGTGTGAATGCGCACAAACGGATAGCAGGCTCGCACATGGCCGGGCGGCGTGTCGCCCGCGACATAGCGCTGCATGGCGCGGCGCAGGTGGGCGATTTGCTGGTCGTAAATCGCCTTGACCTGCGCCAGCGCGGTGGTTGGGTCGGTGTGGCGGGTGGGTTTGATGAGGGGGCTGGGCATGGCGTGGAACCTTTATGAAAGTGCAGTTGAAAAAGCGCCGCCGCTGCCCGCGCCTACGGCAAAAAACTCAACATCAAAAGTCTGCATGGTTGTTTTTCTATCTTTGCGGCGCTGCGGGCCGGATGAATTTTCCAGATTACCACCGAGTCTCTGCGTCAGACATGCGCCATGCGGATGCAGCGCCGCTTTCAAAATGCAGCGGACGCCGATAATCGGGGCATGACTTCTTTTTCTCCCGTTTCCCCGCTTGATTTTTCCAACCTCTCCCTGCCCGCGCATGTGCTGGCCAATTTACAGCAGCTCGGCTACCTCCAGATGACGCCGATTCAGGCCGCCGCGTTGCCCGTCGCGCTGCTCGGCAAAGACCTGATTGCCCAAGCAAAAACCGGCAGTGGCAAGACCGCCGCGTTTGCGCTGGCGCTGCTAGCCAATCTGAACGCCCGCCACTTTGCGGTGCAGGCGATGGTGCTGTGCCCGACGCGTGAACTCGCCGATCAGGTCACCACCGAAATCCGCCGCCTGGCGCGTGCCGAGGAAAACATCAAGGTGGTCACCCTGTGCGGCGGCGTCGCGCTGCGCGGCCAGACGGCCAGTTTGGAGCACGGCGCGCACATTGTCGTCGGCACGCCGGGCCGCATCATGGACCATCTCGGGCGCGGCAACCTCGATCTGGCCGCCATGAACACGCTGGTGCTGGACGAAGCCGACCGCATGCTGGACATGGGCTTTTTCGACGACATCGCCACCGTGGCCAAGCAGTGCCCGAAAGAGCGCCAGACGCTGCTGTTCTCGGCGACTTACCCCGAAGGCATCGCCAAAATCAGCCAGCAGTTCATGAAAACGCCGCAAACCATCACGGTGCAGGCGCAGCATGAAAAAAGCAAAATCCGTCAGCGCTGGTACGAAGTGCCCAACACCGACCACGACGAAGCGCGCCTGAACGCCGTTGGCATGGTGCTGAACCACTACCGCCCGGCCAGCACGCTGGCGTTTTGCAACACCAAGTCGCAATGCCGGGCGCTGGTGCAGCTGTTGAAAGACCAGGGTTTCAGCGCGCTGGCGCTGTACGGCGAGCTGGAGCAGCGCGAGCGCGACCAAGTGCTGGTGCAGTTTTCCAACCGCAGCTGCTCGGTGCTGGTGGCGACTGACGTGGCCGCGCGCGGGCTCGACATTTCGCAGCTGGAAATGGTCATCAACGTCGATGTGACGCCGG
>CAIYKK010000039.1 GCA_903926695.1 uncultured Burkholderiales bacterium | reverse complement strand
TACAAATCGCCATACGGGTCGTCTTCGACGATCAGCGTGTTGTGGCGCACGGCCATTTCCAGCACCTGCTGGCGCCGCTCCAGGCTGAGCAGCGCGCCGCTCGGGTTGCCGAAGGTCGGAATCAGATAGACGAATTTGGGCTTGTGCTCGGCGATGAGCTGCTCCAGCACGTCGGTGCGAACGCCGTGCGCGTCAATCGGCGCGCTGATGACTTCAGCGCCGTACAGCCGAAAGCACTGAATCGTGGCCAGAAACGTCGGGCCTTCAACGATCACCTTGTCGCCCGGATTGATCAATGTTTTGCCCAGCAAGTCCAGCGCCTGCTGGCTGCCGGTGGTGACGATGAGTTCGTTCGCCGCCACCGCCGCGCCTTTGGTCGCCATGAACGCTGAAAGTTGTTCGCGCAGCGGCTGGTAGCCTTCGGTCGCGCCGTATTGCAGCGCCGCGCCGGGTTCTTCGCTCAAGGCTTTGCTGGCGGCTTCGCGGATGCCTTCCACATCAAACATCGCCGGGTCGGGAAAACCGCCGGCAAAGCTGATGATGCCGGGCTTGCCCAGCAATTTAAAAAGCTCGCGGATGGCGGAGGTTTCGACGTTGTTCAGGCGGTCGGCAAAAAGCAGGGACGCAGGCTGTGGCATGGGAAAATTGACTCATGAAAAAGGAAAACATCAAGCCGTTTTTTGCCACGTTGAAGGCGGCCAATCCGCAGCCTGAGACTGAGCTGGAATATACCAGCGCGTTTGAATTGCTCGCTGCCGTGCTGCTATCGGCGCAGGCCACGGACGTGAGCGTGAACAAGGCCACGCGCAGGCTGTTTCCGGTGGCCAGCACGCCGCAGAAAATCCTCGCGCTCGGCCAGGAAGGGCTAGAAAGTTACATCAAAAGCATTGGCCTGTACCGCACCAAGGCCAAAAACCTGTTGGCGACTTGCGCCATCCTCATTGAGCAGCACGGCGGGCGCGTGCCGCGCACCCGCGAGGCGCTGCAGGCGCTGCCCGGCGTGGGCCGCAAAACGGCCAATGTCGTGCTGAACACCGCGTTTGGCGAGCCGACGATGGCGGTCGATACGCACATTTTTCGCGTCAGCAACCGCACCGGGCTGGCACCGGGCAAAAACGTGGTCGAAGTCGAAATGAAGCTGCTCAAGCGCGTGCCGCCCGAATTTATGGTCGATGCGCACCACTGGCTGATTCTGCTCGGGCGCTATGTTTGCACCGCCCGCAAGCCGCTGTGCTGGCGCTGCGCCGTCGCGCCTTTTTGCGACTACAAGCCAAAAACCGAGCCACCGCCCGCTTGAGACCGGGCGCTTGATGAAAAACGCGTTTCATCGCGAAACATCCCCATCTGCGGAAAAATGGCGTTCGCCCTTTGGCTCCTGTACGCTATAGCCTGATTCCTTGTTAGATTCCTTGTCAATAACCCTGTCAACCTGTCCTGAAACGAGAAAAACAACCATGTTCAAGCACATTCTTCTGGCCACCGACGGCTCCGCCGCCTCCGAACACGCCGCCAAACTGGCCGTCGGCATGGCGCAGGCGCACGGCGCCAAACTCACCTCGCTGTACGTGGTGGACCCTTACCCTTATCTGGGCATTGGCGAATCCAACCCGCTGGGCTTTCAGGCTTATATGTCTGCGGCCTACGAACACGCCGCCCAGGCCCACGCCACGGTGGCCGAGCTGTGCGCGAAAAACGAACCCCCCGTGGAACTGCAGGCGCGGCTGGTCGAAGACATGACCGCCTCGGCGGGCATCGTCCACACGGCCAAGGACGAAGACGCTGACCTCATCATCGTCGGCTCGCACGGGCGCACCGGCCTGGCGCGCCTGATGCTGGGCAGCGTGGCCGCCAAGGTGCTGGCCGAAGCCACCGTGCCGGTGATGGTGATGCGCTAAAACCCGAAAGGAGCCCCCATGAACGCCCTGCCCCCGCCCCGAAAACTCTGGGTTCGCCTGCTGCTGATGGCGCTGCTGGCGGCGGCGTTCCAGCTGGCCGCTTCGGTGCTGCTGTTTCTGGCCGTGGTGCAGTTGGTGCTCGCCGTGGGAACGGGCGCGCCCAATGTCAGGCTGCAGCATTTTGGCCGCAGCTTGAGCCGCTATCTGGCCCAGATCGCCGAGTTTGAAAGCTTTACGAGCGAAGAGTTGCCGTTTCCATTCAGCGACTGGCCCTAACGCAGCCGCACCCGCGTCTCCGTCCCGCTTTCTTTGACTTCCACCAGCGCGCCCAGCGCCAGCAGCAGGACCGGAAAGTTCGCGTGGCCGCATTCCTTCGGGTCAAAGGTCGAATCAAACCGCCGGATCAGTTGCCACAGCGCCGACGCGCTCACCCACACATCGCCCTGCGCGTGGGCCAGCAGGCGCAGCGCCCGCCGCACCATATCGACCGGATCGGCCTGCAGCGGCTGGATGGATGCAGATAAAAGCGCAGGCGTGGCCCACTCCGCGCCATCGACCAGACTCTCGTAATAGCGAAACTCGTGGCAGCTTTTGGCCCAATGGCGGTTGGTGCTTTTGCGTGCGCCGATACCGACCAGACGGCGGCCAGCGGCCTTGACCTTTTGCGACAGTGCCATGAAGTCGCTGTCCCCGCCCACGATGATGACGGTGCCGATGTGCGCAAAGCGGCCCATGTCTTCCATCGCGTCCAGGCACAGCCGGATGTCCGCGCCGTTCTTGGCCGTGCCACCGGGCGGAAACAGCTGAATCAACTCGACCGCGCTTTGCAGCAGCGCATCGCGGTAGCGGCTGAAATACTGCCAGTTGCAATAAGCGCGGTTGATCGCAATCGGGCCGAACGAAGCAGCCAGTTCGACGACGGCCTGCACATCGACCAGCGG
>CAIYKK010000038.1 GCA_903926695.1 uncultured Burkholderiales bacterium | reverse complement strand
CATCATCATGAAATTACTCGCTTTTAGCGCCCACGCCACGGCTTGCACGGACGCGCCCGGCCAAAACATCGTTGCACTGGCCAACGACGCTGATCCGCATCAAGTCACGCTCGAAGGCGTGGATCGCATCGACCTGAATTTCCCCAAATTCACCGATGGCCGCGCTTTCAGCCAGGCTTTTTTGCTGCGCCGCCGCCTTGGTTTCAAGGGCGAAATCCGCGCCATCGGCGACGTGCTGGTCGATCAGCTGGCGCAAATGGAACGCAGCGGCTTTGACGTGGCCGTGCTGCGCGCTGACCAGAACATGGAAATCGCCCAGCGCGTGCTCGCCGCCTACCCCGGCTACGGCGTCGGCAAATACCAGGGCGACGCGGTGGACATTGCGCCGCATTTCGTCACTGCCGCCGTTTAAAAAGGAAAAAGCCATGAGCGCCATTTCCCTTTACGCCAAGCCGTCGCCAGACTTTGAACAAAAGCTCGCGGCCAGTCTGGCGCTGCTGAAATCCGCCGCCGCGCAATTTGTGCCGCTGACGCAAGCCTCCAGCCTGGGCTGCGAAGACATGGTGGTGACGCATTTGATGCACGAAGCGGGCCTTGACCAAACGAGCGCCAGCATTTTTGTGCTCGACACCGGCATGCTGCACGTCGAAACCGTCGCGCTGATCGAGCGCATCGAAACGCGCTACCCGACATTCAAAGTCGATGTGTACCGCCCGGACGCCGATGCCGCCTCGAATTTTGTTGAAGAAAACGGCGAGCAGGCGATGTACAAAAGCCTGAAGCTGCGCAAAGAGTGCTGCCACATTCGCAAAATGGAGCCTTTGGCCCGCGCCCTGAGCGGCAAAAAAGGCTGGCTGACCGGCCTGCGCCGCGAGCAATCCAACGCTAGAGCCGAAGTGCCCGACATTGAACTGCAAACCGTGCAAGACGACGGCCAAACGGTAGAGCGCGCCAAGATCAACCCCATCGCCAACTGGACGCTGGGCGACATCTGGCATTACATCGCCATCAACGCCATTCCTTACAATCCGCTGCACGACCAATTCTTCCCCAGCATCGGCTGCGCGCCATGTACCCGCGCCGTGACGCTGGGCGAAGATTTCCGTTCTGGCCGCTGGTGGTGGGAGAGCGAAAGCGCCAAAGAATGCGGCCTGCATGTGGCCGCCGCCTCCGATTCCAGCCCTGTGTCCAGCATCATCCCCATCCGAGAAATCAACGCATGAACGCCCGCTTACACGATGAATCCCAGTTGCTGGCCAAGCTGAGCAACACCCACCTCGACGCGCTGGAAGAAGAAACCATCTTCATCCTGCGCGAAGTCGCCGCCGCCTTCGAGCGCCCGGCCCTGCTGTTTTCTGGCGGCAAAGACTCGCTGGTGATGCTCAAATGCGCCGAAAAAGCCTTTGGCGCTGGCCGCATTCCGTATCCGCTGTTGATGATTGACACCGGCCACAACTTCCCCGAAGTCACTGCGTTCCGCGACCTGCGCGCCAAGGAACTCGGCGCCGATTTGATCATTCGCCATGTCGAAGACTCGATGAAGCGCGGCACGGTGCGCCTGGCGCACCCGGACGAGCCGCGCAACGCGCACCAGTCGGTGACGCTGTTGGAAGCCATCGACGAATTCCGCTTTGACGCGCTGATCGGCGGCGCCCGCCGCGACGAGGAAAAAGCACGCGCCAAGGAGCGCATCTTTTCGCACCGCGACAGTTTCGGCCAGTGGCAGCCCAAGGCCCAGCGGCCTGAACTCTGGACGCTGTTCAACACGCGCCTGCAACCGGGCGAACACTTTCGCGTGTTCCCGATTTCCAACTGGACCGAGCTGGACGTGTGGCAGTACATCGAGCGCGAAGAAATCGCGCTGCCCTCGCTCTACTACGCGCACCCGCGCAAAATCGTCGAGCGCAAGGGTCTCTTGGTGCCCGTCACCGAGCTGACGCCAGCCCGCGCAGGCGAAGAAGTGGTGGAAAAGCTGGTGCGTTTTCGCACCCTGGGCGACATCACCTGCACCTGCCCGGTGGACAGCCCGGCCACCACCGCCGCCGAAATCGTGATTGAAACGCTGGCCGCCGATGTCAGCGAGCGCGGCTCCACGCGCATGGACGACAAAACCTCAGACGCTTCGATGGAAAAGCGCAAGAAAGACGGGTACTTCTAATGAGCACGATTGATTTGACAGCCGACAACGCACAGGTAGCCAGCGCTGCCACAGGCCAGCAAGACCTGAAAGCCGCACTGAAATTCATTACCTGCGGCTCCGTCGATGACGGCAAGAGCACCTTGATTGGCCGCCTGCTGGTGGACTCCAAAGCGGTGTTGCAGGATCACCTGGCAGGCGTTCAGCGCGGCGGCGAGACCGATCTGGCGCTGCTGACCGACGGCCTGAGCGCCGAGCGCGAGCAAGGCATCACGATTGACGTGGCCTACCGCTACTTCGCCACCGAACACCGCAAATTCATCATCGGCGACGCGCCCGGCCACGAGCAGTACACGCGCAACATGGTCACGGCGGCCTCCAGCGCCGACGCCGCCGTGGTGCTTGTGGACGCCACCAAGCTGGACTGGAAAAACCCGGCGATGGAATTGCTGCAGCAAACCCGCCGCCACTCACTGCTGGTCAACCTGCTGCGCGTTCCGTCCATCGTGTTCACGGTGAACAAGCTCGACGCCGTCGAAGACT